>JAUIHJ010000152.1 GCA_030432015.1 bacterium | reverse complement strand
TCGGTTCCGCTCCGCCGCCACACCCGATCGTGTAGCCGACGGTAATTACTACGACCACCAAGTAAAAAATCTGTAACATACGTCGCATGGACATTGTCCCAGTCGAGCATCACCATCAAACGAACATCTTCGAACTCACTAGCATAGCGTTCGGACGAAATCAGAGTCAATCAACGTCTGCCAAGAACCGCAGCCATTCAGCGGTGCCGATCTGGGGCGACAATCTGCGGTGAAGCGGCGTCCATTCGGCCTTTCCGACGGCCAACCGGGCACCTCACGATAACTGGTGGCGGGGAGCCGATGCAGAAATGCTTCAAGGGTGGTCCTCCTCTCAAACCGTCGCAGCGGGAGCTGCGTCCCTTCATTGCCCGCGGCTACTCCGCCTTCGTTTGCCGTTCGTCCGCATGGCTCGGCAGGTCAACTTGGATTTCCGCACTGAAAACCAACTTCGGGTCACCCCGCTGAGTCGTCTTGGCAAGTAAGCCGATTGTCCGTGGCAGTCGACCGCGAAAGAGCGTTTGGCGTCCGAAGTTGATGACGACCTCTTCGTCCAGGTTCAGCATCGTGTCGTTCAGGCGAACCACAAGTTGCTCGGAATCACACGTCTCGATGGCGATTTCCTGTCGCTGCCGCGTGGCGATCACCAGCGACCTGGGCGTCCGCGGCGGTTGGTCGATGGCCAGCCAGTAGAAACGGTCGTGCCATACGTCATCCTGTTTCCAGACGACTTTCTTGGGCAACGGATCCCGCGTGAAGCGGGCCATCCAGGGGAGTGCGGCCGCGTCCTCGCGATCCATCCAGTGCCCCTTGTCCGGGAAGATGGTGACCTGGTGCCGATACCCTACGGGATCCGCGCGCTGGAGCGCGGCGAGTTGCTCTTTCCATTCGGCTGCGATCCGATTGCGATTGTACGCGGCATCGCGACCACCCATATATATGGCGAAGCCAATGTTGCGCAGGCCGAGCGGAGACGTCTCGTTGGGGTGGCCTGCCATCATCGCTGCCGCTGCCAGCCGATCAGCCGTTCGAGGTGCCAGTTGAAAGACACCGTCACCACCGGCCGAATACCCCATCAGGTACACGCGATTCGGATTGACCCCTTCCAGCACGATCAGGCTTTCGATCAGCCGGCCTAGCAGGCCATCGATATGCTGCTGGTGCCATAAATTCCATGTGTCCGTCGGCGCGCGTGGCACCAGGTAGATTCCCTCTTCCAGTCGGTAAAGGCGTTTTTGATTTTCCCACTGTTGATCGTTGGCCGCGTGTGTCGTGCCTCCGCCACCATGCAGAGAGATGTACAGGCTCCAGCCATCGGCCGGCTTCTCGCCAAATTTCTTCCAGAAGAAGGGCATCTCGTATTTGCCCTCCCGCAGCTTGCCCGCCTTCAATTCGTCGCGTCGCTCGCGCCGGATCCTCGCGGCATGGTCGTTCCAGAGCTGTCCTCGTGCGCGTTCGGCGTCGGCCCGTGACAGGCTTGTCGTCGCAAACGGCTGGTCCGCCAGCGGAGGACGCTCGGCAAACTCAAGCGCGAGGTATGCTTCAAGCGCACCAACGGCTTCCGCGGACTTGCCTTGATCCATCGACGTTAAAGGGGGCGACGATCCCGGCTGGCAACCCAACCCTGCGAGCGTCACATTCCGAGGAACGCCGGACTCGCCGCCCCATCCAACAACGGACCAGCTCAGCAAGAGCCAGGCAGTAAGTCGCAGTTGGATTCGCTTCACCGGGAAAGGCCTCATGAATCGTTCGTTACCACAGTCGGTCCTGATAGGACTCTTCGATCTGTTGACGCAGCGGTTCGACTTCGAGCCCCTCAATCTTTGTTTGATCAACCAGGATCTTGGCGAAGTCAAAGGGGGGCGGTTCCGAGTTCGCGGCAGACCACTCCCACAGTCGCGAGCGGAGCAGGGCTTTCGCGCATTGAAAGAAGCATTCCTCAATCTCGACGCCGATGCCAACCAGTGGCTGTTTTCCCTGCTTTGTCATCGATGCCAAGATATCGTCGTCACGGATCACTCGAGCATGACCATTGACGCGGAGTGTTTCACCGAGGCCGGGCGTCAAGAATAGTAGTCCGATGCGACCTGTCTCAATGATGTTTCGGAGGCTGTCCACGCGGCGGTTCCCACTCCATTCCGGAATTGCCAGCGTCCGCGAGTCGAGGACTTTACCGACCGCGGGCATATCGCCTCGCGGAGATACGTCGCATCGCCCGTCGCTGCCAACGGTACCCAGCAGCAGAAACGGGGAAGTGGCGATAAACGTCGTCATGTGCGTGTCAAGTTCGGACAACTGTTTCTTCTTGCCCGACTCGCTGGGTGAGCCCAGCAATTCAGTCAACTCGTCGGCCGAAACGACAATTTTCTGGAAACGCTCAATACCCACGCAAATTCACTCCTTTGCCCTGATCAGGTGTGAACGAACCGCCTCGGTCCATCGTGCATAACCCGCGGGGGTCATGTGAACACCGTCTTCTCCAATCAAGCCGTCACGCAATACGCCATCGTCCTGCAGCATGACCGAGGCAACGTCGACATAATAAATCCGTTTGTCCGCAGACGCCAATGCCTGTAGCAGTTGATTCCCTTGCTTCATGCGTGGCCATTTGGACATGCGAGCTGTCGACGGTTTGATCGAGATGAAATAGAACTCGGTCTCTGGACTTGTCTTGCGAACGAAGTCAACAAACTCACGGCATTGAGCGATGAACGTTGCCGGATCCAGGTCGGACGAACCACCCAGGTCATTGTCGCCTTCGTAGATGACAATTCGTTTCGCGCCGTACCTTCGAAAGAAGTCTTGATACAGCAGGACGTCCTGCATCCGCGAACCTCCAAAACCGCGCTGGAGAACCCTGATCGGACTCAGGTCATCGCTCATGCTGCGCCAGCCACGAATGCTGGAGCTTCCGATCACCAAGACTTCGTCGGGAGTGACCACTCGGCCGCGGTCTTCCTGATCCCATTTTTTGAACGTCGCATAGAACTTACCTGCTTTTTGCGGTTCGCTAAAGTTGAACATCGGCAGTTCCGCCCCAGCCGTTTGGCGGTCCTTCGCTTCCGCGGCGACGGTCGTCGACGTCTCATCTGCGGCCCGGAAATGGGTTGCGACCCAGGCGGCCAGAATTGCCTGGCCATACTTGCGGCAGCTGGCCGGGTCGGTTTGTTTTCCAGGGGGCGCGAACGGGATCTCCAGCGTCGCCGCCATGACGGTGCCCGCTTGGTAGCCAAAGTAGTTGGAGTTCATGGGCGCAGGCGTCGTCGCCGGCTTCAACCAGACATAGGGCCCCACCGGCGCCGCCGCCGGCAACCCTTTCTTGATCCACCCTGCGAATTCCGAAACGTTTTCGAAATTGTGTTGTGGATGTTCCTTGGGCCCGACGAAGTACATGACTTGATGGTCATTCATGACCAATGTCGGACAGTGAAAGTCCAGGGCGAAGCGAAAGTCGACTTCCCGATCCAGTTGCTTGATGGCTTGGATCTCCGGGTAGATACTTGTCTCGCCGTAGTCGCGGTTGTGGTCGTGCGGCCTGCGATTCTTCCCTTGATCGCCTTCTTCAACGCCGTCGCGGTCGACCAGCGGAACGGCGTAGAGCAGGTATTTCTCGCGAAATGCCTGCCCCGACGGACTCTCCGACATCGCTTCCTGCAGGAACCCTTCCAGCACGTAGCTGGCGATGGACTCGGCGGCATGGTGCCTGCCTGTCACCAGCACCGGCATGACATTCGGACCTGGCGCGCCGATTCGCAGCAGTTCGACTTGGCGACCGTGGCGGCTGGTGGTGAGCACACTGGTCATCAGATGTGGATTTGAAGCGTTGCGTTCGAGCAGCGCCTGCAGGTCCCTGTGGACGTAGGGAATGGTGACGGCAAATCGCACCCGCTCCCCCTCGACGGAAAAATCGTAGGAGAACGTGCTGCCGTCGACCTGCTCGGTGCCCATCCATTTCCACGTCAGGCCCTGGTCGCGGCTGATCGCCGGACCTTGAAAGCCAATCGCACCGTTGGAGAACCCGGCCACTTTGGCGGGGAAGGTAAAATCAACGCGTCCCGGTTTCTCGGCCGTCGCTTCGAAGCACCAATAAAACCAGGGCCTGCCGCCGCGTAAGTCTGGTTCGACGTGCACTCGGCTTCCCTGGTTTCGGGTGACTTTGACGTTTCCACCCGGGAAATCACTGGTGATCGCAACGGCGGCTGGAGGATCGGTATCCGCCGGCGAGCGGGACGGTACGAGTGTGGTGCCCGCGACCATGATGGCGACAAGAAGCAATCGTCTGGCGGAGTCATTGGCTGAGAATGAAAACGGTGTCATCGGATTCGGTGTCTCCATGGTCAGGACGGGCGTCGATCTCGCTGCGGTCCGTTACAGTATAAACGTGTTGCGCGACGTTCTCTAATTGGACAGCGCCACTTTGTGGAGCAATCCATCGCCCCCAACCGTCTTCGGCCTCCCGCCGGGCACGCTGGTCGGGGACCGAACCATTGAAAAACACGTTTTTTCGAAACAGCGTGACACGTGCAAGCGAAGTGTCGCAATCGAACGAATTAGGATGCCACCGTCCGAAGCCCACGGTCTGGCTTGCTTGCGCCATCATCAGGGCTCATACTCTGGATCCCCATCAATCAGCACCCTTCACCACTCGAATTACTATCACCATGATTCAACCGATAACCGCTGGTCGCAACCTGTTGAAAGTCACCTACCTACTGACTGCGGTACTCCCGCTCCTCGCACCGTCCCTGCTTGCCGCACAGTCTGACGACGGCCAACGGCCGCTCATCGCGTACGTCGGTACGTACACGTCGCCCCTCAAGAATGTGCGTCCGACCCAAGTCGACCTGCCACCGGGAAATGGACGCGGCATTCATCTGTTCCAGGTGGATCGCGATACCGGGGCGATGACGCCGGCTGGTCTCTACGAGATGGGGACGAGCCCCAGCGCCTTGGCCTTTAATGCCGCGCGGACGCGTCTTTACTCGGCAAACGAGACGGAGCGGACGGGCGCGACCGAAGCAGGTTCGGTCAGCGCCTTCTCGATCAATCCGGCCGATGGCAAGTTATCCCTAGTGAATTCGGTAAGTTCGGGTGGCAAAGGGCCGGCCCATCTGAGTGTTCACCCGTCTGGACGTTTTGTGCTGGTGGCGAACTACTTCGGTGGCTCCGTCGCGGTGCTTCCGATTCGCGATGACGGCAGTTTGGGAAACGCGACGGACTTCAAGCAAGACTCCGGTACGGTCGGTCCCACCACGGCCACCAACGCTCCTCCGGGCAGTTTCGCATTCAGCGGACACGACCAGGCGCACGCGCATATGATCGAGTCCGATCCCACGGGGCGTTTCGTCCTGCATGTCGACTTGGGTTTGGACAAGATCTACGTTTGGAAGTTCGATGCCGACCGGGGCCTGCTTACGCCCAACGATCCGCCTGCGGTATCGCTGCCCCCTGGGGACGGGCCGCGGCACTTCCACTTCCATCCCAATGGTCGCTGGCTCTACTCCTTGCAAGAGGAAGGGTCCACCATCGTCTTGTTCGACTGGGATTCCACCACTGGCAAACTCAGTTCGCGACAGACGATCTCCAGTCTGCCACCTGGATACGCCGGCAGTAATTTCTGCTCCGGAATTCTGGTCTCCGACGACGGCAGATTTGTTTACGTGGGCAACCGGCTCCACGACAGTATTGGCATCTTTTCCGTCGGCGCCGACGGAAAGCTGGCCTTCGTCGGAGACGAGTGGACACGCGGAAACTATCCTCGCAGTTTCAACTTCGATCCGACCGGCAAGTTTCTCTATTCCTGCAATCAGCGCGCCGACAATATTGCGGTCTTCCGGGTTGATCATGAAGCGGGCGGTCTGTCCTTCACCGGCAACTATACGCCGGTCGGCAATCCTTCGATCATCGTTTTTCTCGATCTCGCAATGGAAAAATGAACGACGTCGCGACGGGGCGGTGATCCCGGTTCCGTCGCGCCTCGTCACGTCCCATGGCGCGCGCCGTACTTCTTGTGCGGATGACGCTTCATTTCGCCCAGCGCACTCTGCCTCGACTTGCCTTGCCAACGCTCGCCCGGCTGGGACTTGCGACCCGGTGAAGATTGTTTATGCTGTCCGCTCACTCAGTGAGGGGGGGCATTTCACGGTCTTGTCATCACACGGGGAGTTTCGGTCATGGGAAGGATTCGTCGTAGAGTCAACGAGCGGAGTCGACGGATTGCGAAGCATCGGGGTCGCCTGCGAGGCTTGGAGTCACTGGAACCAAGATTGCTCCTTGCCGCGGATTGGCAAAACCCCTTCACGACACGCGACACGAATTTCGATCGGGTCGTCACGCCAATCGATGCCTTGGTTCCCATCAATGAATTGAATACCCCGAAGTTCATCGATGCCACCGGCGCCCTTCCTGAACGTACCGATCATCCAAGCGCGGCGTACTATGACGTTACCGGTGACGGATTCCTCACGCCCGCCGACGTCCGTGCCATCATCAACGCGCTAAACCAGGACAAGACGCCACCGGTGGTTTCGGTCGGCTTGGCGCATGATTCCGCCCCGCGCGGCACGAACGATGGCGACGGTATCACGTTTTCGTCGCGCCTTGTCGGACAGGCCATCGACGATTTGACCGGTATCGGCCGCGTCGAGTATTCGGTCAACGGCGGCGCCGTGCAGTCGCTGCTACCTGAACCGGACGGCAGCTTTGTGATCAATCCCAGCCTGGTGGAAGGCCAGAACGACATCGTGGTCCGCGCGTTCGACGGCGGCAACAACGCCAGCGGTGAAGGTCCCGCGTTTCACTTTACATTTGACACGACGCCACCCGAAATCGTCTTGACCAATGACGGTCCGTTTGTGACCCGCGACAACCTGCAGGTTTCCGGCCAACTCATCGACAACCTGGCGGGCGTGGAATCGCTGTTGGCCCAGGTGGACTTGCACGACGTGGTCGACGTGCCGTTCAACGGCAATGGCCTGTTCAGCTTTACGGCATCGTTACCTACGGACACATCGGCCGATGGGCAGCACGTGATCCGTTTTCGCGCGACCGACCATGCGGGCAATGTTTCGACGCTGTCCACGGTCGACTGGAAACTCGACACGCGCCCGCCGACGGTCACCAGTACGGCCACGGGCTTGCTGCGGACCAACATCGCGACACTGGATCTGGACTTCAGCGAAGCGATGACGGCGGCGGCCTTCGAGACGGGCAGTTACACATTGTCGGCGACCAGCGGTCCGAACGCCGGGCAAACGATCCCCATTGGCAGCATCGATCAGGTCGGCAACACCGCGCGGTTCAACTTGACTGCGCCGCTACCCAATGCACCGTATCGGCTCGACCTTTCTTCGGCAGTTACCGACGCGGCCGGCAATCCGACCGTGTCAGGCTTATTCGAATTCACGCTTGAACGGCCCATACGTGTCGCTGAATCCTCGCCGGCAAACGGCGAGGAGATGGTCAGTCTGACGCGTGAGGCGATCATTCGTTTCGACGGCCAGGTGGAAGCGGCGACCGTCACGCCGGAGACGTTCTACCTCATTGCCAACGGGCAAACATTGCCGGGCACAATCCGAGTCTCCGATACAGGACGATTCGCCACGTTTTTTCATGGGGAGGCATTACCTCCAGCGACTGAGGTACGAATCGTGGTCGACGGCAACAAGATTGTCGGCCGCGATGGACTACCACTTGACGCGGACCTTGACGGCGAACCCGGGGGCATCCTGGAAGCCGACTTTCGCACGCTACCCATGACGTTCGTCCCGGGAACGAGCCTGTTCGGCTACATCTACGACTCATATAACCAAACCGAAACGGGTGAGGACATTCCCATCATTGGCGCGAAAGTCTTTCTCGACGCGAATCACGATGTCTTCGCCGTGACTGATGAACTCGGCTTCTTTGAACTCGGCCTCCAAGACCTCGATGGTGACGGTCAAGCTGACGGCCTACCCACGCCAGAGTTTTTTGTGCACATCGACGGCAGTTCCGCGTCCAACGCGCCCGACGGAGCAACGTATGCCTCGTTGGGCAAGCCATTCCACAGCCTACCCGGCCAGCGAACTCAGCTGGAAATGGGCGGCGCTGCGTTCAATATTTACTTGCCACCGATGGCGGCGGGCGACGTTGTGACGCTGGACCCGAACATCGACTCTGTGGTGGGGTTCGGTCCCGCCGCCCAGGCTCAGATTCGCGCGATGTTTCCTGATGATCCAGCCAGAGCCCAGATGATCATCGACACAATGCAGGTGACCTATCCGGCGGGTTCAGCGCGTGATGAAATGGGACTTCTGGCGACTCAAGCGACCATCATTCCTGTCGAACCCGACCGCCTGCCGGCGCCATTGCCTGCGGGAATTGAACCCGGCCTCGTCGTCTCGATTCAGGCTGCCGGTGCCCAAAATTTTGATACACCGGCGCCGGCGAGTTTTCCCAATCTGGAGGGACTGCTACCCGGCGAGGAAGCGGTTGTGGTGTCGTTCAATCACGATACGGGTAAATGGGAGGTCGCTGCGACAGGCGTCGTTTCTGCGGATGGGACGACCATCACCACGGCCAACGGCGAGGGCATTCAACAGCCAGGCTGGCACTTCATTTGTCGACTCATCAAGTTTGTTCTTTGCAAGAACAAGAAACCGGTTAAAGAGGTGCAGAAGATCGACCTCCGGGCCTTCGTGCCGCTGGCAAACAAGGTAGAAAACCTGGCGCAAAGCTTGATTCCAAGAATTGAGGCGATCGCAAATTCAAGGTTCGAGTTCGAGGACGACGGAACGGGAAATGCCGTTGAAATTGTCAAGTCACTGGAACAAGTCAAGGCAGAGTTTGTGTCAGATTTGGCAGAGTTGGAAAAAATGAAGGCCGAATTGGAGGATATGAACAAGATCCTAGCCGAGTTGGAACAACTGCTCCGAAAAGCAAGGGAGCAATGCGGCAAGGTGCAGAAATCGGGCGACGCTTGCAACCCCAAGATTGTCGAGACCGTCTGCGAAGGGATTGTCGAAGCGACTCAGGCGATCGGTGACGCGAACACGGCGATCTTTGAAGCACGTGGCCTGCGCTCCTTCGCCGTGCGAGACACGCTCGGGATCATCGGACGAATCGACGATTTGATTGCCAAGTATCGAGGGATGATTGGCGAAGCGGAGGGCCCGACGGGTGAGGATGAGTCCGAGCTTGAGAAGGACATTCGAGAGCTCCGCACCCTCGAGACCCAGGCGAAGCAACGTATCCAAGAATTCGCGACGGAGATCCGGCACATCAACGAAATGTCGGACGTCGCACGGTTCGCATCCGAACAGGCACAGTCGCTGATTGATGGCCTGATTTTTCCCGACCGGGGATACTATGTGGTTGATTTTGAAGGACTTGTGGCGAGAGGTCTGTTGGAAAATGGTGAGATTCCAGATTTAGCCGTACCGCCGGAAGTGAGCTTCCGCATCAGTGCATTCGACGTCGATTCAGGGCGGATTGCTATCTTTGAGGGAACGACCGGGAAAAGCGGAACTCGGCCGGGACTGCCCGTCCTGAATTATCAATTTCCTACAGATACGACCGATACGGACGCCGAGGGCCTACTTGACGTCTTTGAACACATTGTCGGCACGAATATTAACGCACCTGACACCGACGCAGACGGAATATCTGATGCTGCCGAAGTCAATCAGGGGCTTGACCCGCTCGGCGGGCGCGCGTTTCCCACCGGAATCATCGCGCGCCTTGCGGTTCGGGGAGAAGCCAACGAAATTGCCGTGGTCGGCTCGGTGGATTCTCCATCCCAGCTGACCGCCTACCTCGCGACCGGATCCTACGGCTTGGCGATCGTCGATGCCTCGCAATTCGATCAGCCCATCGTATTGGGCCAACTCGATTTAACCGGTGACGCCAAGGATGTTGCCGTCGACGCAAGCACCGGGGTTGCCGTCGTGGCTGCCGCCGAGAATGGTTTACATTTTGTCGACGTATCCGATCCGATGCGGCCCCGGCGCATACGGACAATCGGTGGCAATGTATCGCAGGTCGAACTGGCCGACGGCGTGACCTATGGCGTCTTTGGCGTCCGCATCTCAGCGTACGATTCGCTGTCTGGTGACCTGATGTCAAGCTTGGTTGTGCCTGAAAGCGCGGATATTACCAGTCTCGCGCACGAAGGAGAGTTTCTCTATGCACTCGACGCCAACCACCGTCTGCACGTCATCGAGGCGTCACGGTTCACGCTGCAGGTACTTGGGTCGGCCGATCTGCCGCAGGGTGGCAAAATCAGTGTGAGCAACGGCATTGCCTACGTCGGCGCGCAAACCAGTTATGAACTCGGCGGATTCGTGACTGTCGACGTGACCAATCCGGCCAGCCCTACGGTCATCAGCGGGTCCGACATTGTGGACCCGTTCGTCGCACCAGGCCGTGCGATCGTTCCCAATGGATCGGGGCTGGGGCTCGCCATCGGTTTGGCAGGGCGCCGACTTGATGAACCGGTCGTCGGCATCGTGGATGTTTCGGATCCCGAAGTAACCGATAATTACCTGGCACAATTCGCATTGCCTGCGATTCCCCGTGGTGTCGCGATCGCCTCTGGGGTCGGCTACGTGGCAGCCGGAACGGGCGGCCTGGTCGTGATAAACTATGTTCCCTTCGACAATCAGGGCCAACCGCCGCAAGTCGAGATCACCGGACCCGACGGCACCGAGATCCAGGAAGGGCTCCTTGTACCGATTCGCGTCGTGGCGACCGACGATGTCCAGGTACAAAACGTGGAATTGTTGATGGACGGCGAGGTGGTGGCGAATGACGTCTCGGCACCGTTTGAGTTACGCGCCGTCACGCCTGCCTTGGCAGCGGGCGCCGCGACCGTATCCTTTCAGGTCCGCGCCACCGACACCGGCGGCAACAGCGGACTGTCCGAGACCCTGACCTACAACCTTACGCCAGATATCACGCCTCCCGTGTTGGTTAGCTCTACACCCGCCGACACTGGAGCCGGATTCCGAGTGGGCGCGATGACATTGCGATTCGACGAACCGATCGATTCCACGCGGCTTGCTTTGACGGGCTTCGCCCTAGTCAACTTGGGACAGAACTTCCAGGTTGGAGGTGGGGATGACTCGACGGTACCGCTCAGCCAGATCGAGGTGCTTGCGCCCCAGCGCATTGTCGTCCATACCGCGCAACCCTTGTCGGAAGGACGCTATCATTTTTCCGTCAGCCCGACGGCCGTCGCGGACATCGCCGGCAATGAAGTCGCCGACGCGATCGGCATCACCTTCACCAGCTTCGATGCCGACGAACAGAATGCCGTCGCTTGGATCTCGGATAGCGACGGCGATTGGAACGATGCCAGCAACTGGAACACGGGTGTGGTCCCCGGACCTAATGACACCGTGATTCTGGATCGAAAGACAGCCAACGTCAAAGTCTCACTCTCGAGTGGGAACATCCGCATCCGCAGCCTGATCGCTCGTGAAGAGTTCGTCATGAACGGTGGCTCAATAACGGTGACCGAGCCGTCGGAAGTAAGTGCCAAGTTCGAGATGGGAAACGGCTCGACATTAACCGCAGATGGAGTCGGTGCACTATTCATCGCCAATGCTGCGACGAAGATCGATGGCGGTGCCTTCGCAGCGTCCAACGGTGGACAGATCCAGCTTCCTGCGGCGACAAGTTATACGAACACGCGAGGTAACGTGACATGGCGCGTGACCGGCGCGGGCAGCCAACTATCGCTGCCAAATTTGACTTCCGTCACTCATTCGACGTCGCAACGAGTCGCTTTCAATATCGAGGCGTTAAGTGGCGGCCAGATCGACCTCTCTGGCGTCACTCAGTTTGTGGACCCCAACACGAACCGGGGACGCGCTTACAACATTAAGGCAGACGGCGTTGGCAGCCTGATCGATGTCAGCTCGCTGGTCAGCCTGCAGGATGCAACCTCGAACGACTACTCCGATTGCTGTGGCGGATTCAACGAAGGGCTGTCGACCCTGGTGGTCCGCAACGGCGGCGAGTTTCGGAGTCCTGTCCTGCAAAATGTGCATTCCTTTTCCTTACCGCTGGATGGCACGGGCACGGTACCGGTCAGCCAGTTGGAGTCATTCCAGGACGGGAAGCTCAGTCTCTCAGGAACCGATCAGACGTTTGATTCACTGGTCAACGCGACGACGACGTTCGTGACCGTCACCGGCGTCAACGGTTCATTCCCGGCTCTGGAAACGCTGGAGGGCGGCGGCATTACGTCGCAAGACAACGGTCACGGTTCGTTTCCCGCGATGACGAATCTAGCCGACGGCAGTTTGACGATTCGGAGGGGCGGGACACTCGCGGTGCCAGAGTTATCGACGATCGATGGTGTGAATCTCACTGTCAGCGATGGTGAGACGTTGGCATTACCGTCGGCGACAAGTTACACCAACACACGCGGTAACGTGACATGGCGCGTGACCGGCGCGGGCAGCCAACTATCGCTGCCAAATTTGACTTCCGTCACTCATTCGACGTCGCAACGAGTCGCCTTCAACATCGAGGCGTTAAGTGGCGGCCAGATCGACCTCTCTGGCGTGACTCAGTT
>JAUIHJ010000151.1 GCA_030432015.1 bacterium | reverse complement strand
TCAATCTGGCGCACGGGCCCGATGGCGGGCTCTACGTCGTGGACATGTATCGGGCCGTTATCGAGCACCCTCAGTTCATGCCGGCAGAGTTGAAACAACGCCCCGACTTGCTGTTGGGTAATGACCATGGTCGCATCTACCGCGTGACCGGGCTGGAGGAAGACAGCCAACGGCAGCCGCCTCAACTGAACCTCGCAACCAGCAACGCGCTGGTCACTCACCTGGAGCATCCCAACGCCTGGCAACGCGAAACCGCTGCACGACTCCTGTTCGAACGACAGGACAAGGCCGCGGTCGATCGGCTCGCGCAACTGGCGGTCAACGGTCGTCTTGCGCAGGCCCGCATTCACGCCTTGTGGGCCTTGGAAGGGCTTCAGTCGCTCGACAACGGACTGCTGCATCTAGCCCTCCGCGACAACGACCCTCGCGTGGTGGAGCAGGCCCTGGTTATTGCCGAGGCGCATTTCGCGAGCGATCCGACGTTCCGCCAGCAGGTTGGGCAATTGGCCGAGAGTGAAGATCCCGCCTTGCGCTTTCAGGTGGCGTTGTCATTGGCGCCGATCGCCGCGGATGAAGTCGACATGCTGAAGAAGATTGTTGTGGCCGGAAGTGACGATCCTTGGGCGCGCCGCGCGGCCGGCATTGCCGCCGGAACCCAGTCCGCAGCCCTGGCCCTGGCGTTGTTTGCCGATCCGCCCTGGAGCCAGCGTTCACCACAAGAGCTCGATGTAACACTCGCCGCCGAATTAACGTCGGCTGGCGTTACCGCCGACGCCAGCGCGCGGACGAAACTACTGCGAGCCGTCCTCGCGCTTGATAATCCTGAAACGGTCCGCCTCCAACGAGTTGTGCTGGCGGCCTTTGCCACCCGGGTTCCGGCACGCAAGTCGAGCTTGGCGGCCGAGATTGCCAAGCTGACCGATCCGCAGGACCAGGAAACGGTGCGCGGTATATTCGCGGCAGCGGCGGCATTCGCAGCCGACCCGCAGCAGCCACCAGCGCAACGCAACGAAGCGATCGAATTGCTGGTCCACGACCCCGAGGCCGCGGAGACCCTCATCGCTTTGTCGTTGGACGAGGCGGCCGGCGAAGTCCGCAGTCCAGCCTTGGCGGCACTGTCCAGGCGAAGCGAATTGGAACCGTGGAAAGAATTGGTTGGTCGGTTTGCCTCCGAGTCGCCTCGCGTTCGCCGCGCCATCGTCTCCGGGTTATTGGCGCGGAAAGAACGGACCGAGCTGTTGTTGGACGGAATCGAAGCCGGTCAGATCAAACCGGCGGAATTGGATCGCTCGCAAGCTGGGCGTTTGCTAAAGCATGGCGACGCCGCATTGCGCAAACGTGCTGGCGCGTTGTTGGCCGCTGCGGTTCCTGCCGATCGAAAGCAAGTCCTGGCCGACTACCAGACCGTATTGAAAATGGAGGCCGATCCCACCCGCGGACGTGCTGTGTTCAAGAAGAATTGTGTGACGTGCCATCGTATTGGTGATCTGGGGGTTGATGTCGCGCCCGACATTTCCGATTCCCGAACCAAACAGGAGTCCCAGATTCTGGCCGACATCTTGCAACCGAATCGGGCGATCGACAACAACTACGTCAGTTACACAGTGGTCACCACCAATGGCACGCTGCTTGACGGAATCGTGACCAGCGAAACCGCCACGTCGTTCACGATCCGTCAACCTGAAGGGAAGGACGTTACGCTGTTGCGAAATGAGATTGAGGAAATCCGTTCGACCGGGTTGTCGCTGATGCCCGATGGTCTGGAGAAGGCAATTCCCCATCAAGAAATGGCGGATTTGATTTCCTTTATCAAGAACTGGCGTTATCTTGATGGCAAGACTCCGCTAGGAACTCGCGATGAATAGCCGTCCCCAAAACCAGCCTTACCAGGTGCCCCGCCGCTTTGGGATTCGCACGATGTTGATCGTGATCACCGGGTTCGGTCTGATGTTGAGCTTCGTCAAATGGGCTCACATCCCGCCGGTGGTCGTGATCTTCTATGCCAGCTTTGTGGTTGTGATCGGTGGCGCCCAGATTGTCTTCGAACGTTCACCTCGGCTGGGGTCGATGTTCGCGGGTGCATTATTTCTACCGCTGCTGAAGCTCGCCGCGTTCGTGTTCGATAACGGACTCGAACCGATCAACAGCGGACCCTTCACGGGGTTGCTTGCCGAGGGCCGACTCCTGTACTCGGTGGTGTTCGGCGCGCTGTACGGATATCTGAGCGGAACGATGTTGGCCGGCCTCTATCTGGTCGCGGATAAGATGCAGTTCGTGATCAATCGAGGATTCAACCACCGCGTGCCGACCGGGACATCGTGATCGCAGGTTGCACGCCTCTGTCGCGGAGCAAACCTTTGCGGCGATGGGAAAGGAATGTGATGCGGGGTGCTGGTGATAAAATCCGCGCTAACCCTTGATGCCGGTCGTCGCGATCCCTTTCAAGAACGTCTGCTGGGCCAGCAGAAACAGGACCACCATGGGCAGCGTGAACATGACGGCCGCAGCCAGCAGCAAGTGCGTCTGGTCGGAATACGAACTCACGAATTGCTCCAGGCCATATGCCAAGGGAAACTTTTGCGGATCGCTCAGGTAAAGCAACGGGCCATTGAAATCATTCCAGGACGCAATGAACTGAAACAGGGCCACCGTGGCGAGCGCTGGTTTGCTCAGCGGCACGATGATTCGCGTGAAAATGCCCCACTCGCCAAGTCCGTCCAGGCGGGCCGCTTCACTAAGTTCGTCCGGAATCGTCAGGAAGAACTGTCGGAGCAGAAAGATGAAGAAGGCGTCTCCCAAAAAAGTCGGCACGATCAGGGCGGCCAGCGAGTTATACAAGCCCAGTTCGCGTAGCAACAGGAAACGGGGAATCATGGTCACGTGCCAGGGTAACAGCATGGTTGCGATCAGCACGCCGAACACGGCATCGCGTCCCCGCCACCGCAGTCGCGAAAATCCATAAGCCACGACCGCGCACGACGTGACGCTGCCGATCACACTGCCCGTACAGAGGATCAGCGAATTTCGCAAATACCGCAGATACGGCAACGAACTCAACGCCTGCGGATAGTTGCTCCATTGCCAGCGGGTTGGCCAGAACGCATAGGGATCTTCCGTCAACTGGTTCGCCGGCTTCAGTGACGACAGAACCATCCAGACCAATGGGAAGGCGAACAACGCGGTCGCTGTCATTAAGGCGAGATGTGCCAGCGGGTGGACGTTACGGCGCGACAAGGGGAGTTTCCTTTTGGGCGTCAAGTTGAATTTGGATGGTTCGCGTCGCCTCCTGGAGCAGCGTGGAAACGGACGGAGCAGCATCGACGTACATCGCTTTGGAGGCCGCTTCATTGATCGTGCGCTGGAAGAAGGGAGCGCCCGGCACCACTGGCGTCGGCACTTGATGAGGCGATGCAGCCAGTTCGACGAACTGCGCGAACAGCGGTTGCTCGCGGAGAAACGCTTGAAACGCGGGACGGTTTACGACACGGGTCGACACGGGAATCCACCCGCCGGCGCGGCATGTCTGTGCCGCCTCGTCTTCGAAACCACCAAAGCCGCTCCAGAATTTCATGAACTGCCAGGCCCCGCCTTGATTCTGCGCGCCACGCGGCACGACAAAAAAATTGCCGTTGACCCAGCCGGCCCGCTGCTGACCGCCCTCGGGTGGCGGCAGGGGACAAACACCGAACTCGGTCACGGGTTCGCCGCGCTGACGCTGCTCCGCTTGCGAGCGTACGATGTCGCGAACACGCCACTGCCCGTCCATGACCGTCGTGTAGCGGCCCGACAGGAGCGGAAAGGACTTTCCTGGCAGCGACTGATCACCCTGGCGAAAGGCGGCCACCGCGTCGGCACCATAACGGCGCCGGTAGCTGGTCATCCACTGGAGTCCTCGAACGATTGGCTCGCTGTCGGCGGTGACGCGTTGCGCCGGCTCGTCGTAAAAATCGCCTCCGAATACGGTGCCCCACGCCCACAAGCGACGCGGATCGGGCAAGTACCCAAACCGTTGCGGGTTGCCGTCGGCGTCGAACGTTGACGTGGTGAACGCAATGTTGTCCAGTTCGTCCAGACGCGTGGGTGGCGCGAGGCCGTATTCATCGAGGACGCTCTTGTTGTAGTAGAGTGCTCGGATGTCGAGCCCATTGCAAAGGGCGTACATGCTGCCCTCGTACGTGCCCAACTGCCGCGCGGCGGGAACGAGCCAGTGCTGGAGATCCGAGATGTCTTCCTGCGATGCAACTTCATCCAACGGCAGCAGCGCGCCGCGGGAAGCCCAGTCAGCCATGATCGGATCGTCCTGGTTGATCAGATCGGGCGGCGCGCCACCGCTGATCGCGAGGAATAATTTGAGGTCCAGGTTGTTGCCCGGCATCGCGATCGCGCGGACGAAATGGTCGTCCTGCGATCGGTTGAATCGCGCGACCACCTCTTCAACGATCGCGCGATCCGCGCCGCCCCAAAAATGCCAAAAGACCACTTCGCGTCGTTCCGCGGGGATTTGCGCCCGCACGTCCAGGCGATCCCAAATCAACAAGCCCCCCAGGAACAGCAGGAGCGCGAACGCGAACACGGCGCTGTGGCGGGTCATCGCATGATCCCCTGATAGTGAACCCAGTGCCTGGCGGTACGAAACAGAAAAATGGTCGCCCCCAGCAGCACGACAAACAACAGCCAGGCCATCGCGGAGGCATAGCCCATGTCGAGATCTTGAAACGCGGCCAGGAAGAGATGCAACGACAACATCAGGGACCAGCCCGCCGGTTCGCCTGTCCCTTCGCTGACGAGATAGACCTGCGTGAAGGCCTGGACGGACTGAATCACGCCCATCACCAAATTAAAGAATATGACCGGCGAGAGCATCGGCAACGTGACATGCAGGAAACGCCGTAGCGGTCCGGCACCATCCAATTCAGCGGCCTCGTAAAGTTGCGTCGGAATGTCACCGATGGCGGCCAGATAGATCACCATCATGTTTCCGGACGCCCAAACCGCCATCAGGACAAGGGCATCCTTCGATCCGAAATCAAACCAACCGGGTGGGACGACCGCTTCGGTGGCTCCCTTGAACCACAAGGATTGCGAGATGCCGAGCCACCCCAGGCTCTCATTGACGATGCCGTCACGCGGGTCCAGCAACCACATCCAGAGCACCGACGCCGCCACGACGGGCACGACCGACGGTAGGAAAAACAGGCTGCGATACATCGCCTGCCCGCGAATTTTCCAGGTCAGCATCACCGCCAACGTGACACCCAAGAAAATCGAGAGCGGGACCGACAGCAAGGCGAAATACCCCGTGTTCCACAAGGCCTGCCCGAAGCGGCCACCGGTGACCGCCTCCTGAGCGATGCGCCGGTAGTTTTCCAGGCCGACGAAGCGCGGGGGCGAGAGCAGGTCGTAATGACAGAAGCTCCAATACAGCGACGCCGCGAACGGGAAGGCGACCAACAGCACGAACCCGACCAGCCAGGGGCTGATGAACAGGGGGCCGAGTGTCGCGCGGCGAAACATCGATGAGCCTCCGGTCAGGAATGTCTGCTGTCAGAATTGCCAGGCCTGGCACAATCGAAGTGCCGGTCCCAGCCTGCCAGTGTCAACGCACCCTGTTCAACTTGCCAAACTGTTGCAGGGCCTACATTTGATCGCTTTTGATCGCCATTAGTCGTTTCAAAATAACGACTTCGGATCATCTCAGGATTTGCATGCTACAATTTCAGGAGCTCGACCTCCACCCTGGATGATGGCCATGAAGGCAATCCCCTTACCCGCAACGCGTCTGCCCTTTACTGCGGGGCGCGATCAACACGGCGTGCCGCACGTCGAAGCTGCCACCTGGCTTGGTGCGTTGTATGGCTTGGGTTACATGCACGCAACCGATCGAGGAACCCAACTCCTCTTCTCACGAAGTTTAGCCAATGGCCGTGGTGCCGAAGAGATTGCCGGTACGCCCGAGTTGCTGGAGACCGACCGCTTTTTTCGCCGCGTCGGGCTGCATCTGAATCTGGAACGCGAAGTCGGCCTGCTGGACGAGCGGGTCGCCGAGCAGATCACGACCTATTGCGATGGGGTGACCGATGGTCTCGCCAATACGGGCCGATCCTTGCCCATGTGGGCCACCGGCTACCAGCCACAGCCGTGGGACCCCGTGGCGGTGCTGCTGATCGGCAAGCTGCTGAGCTTTGGGGGCCTGGCGATCAGCCAGATGCAAAATGAGCGCCTGGTGATCGATTTGGTTCACGCGGGCGCGAACGCGGATACGATTCGCGAACTGCTGGCGCCCCGCTATGACAACGTCGATTTTGACTTGCTCCGGCAGATCAAGATGTCGAACCAAATGTCCGACAACGCCCTGGAACTGCTCGCCGACCTGCCTCGCCTGGCGGGCAGCAATGCCTGGGCGATCAGCCCCGAGCGGAGCGCAACTGGTGCGGCACTGCTGGCCGCCGATCCGCACCTGGAGATCAATCGTCTGCCGGGCATCTGGTACGAGGCGGTCCTGAAATGGGACGAAGGCTACCTGATGGGTGCGTCGTTGCCAGGATGTCCACTGTTCGCCGTCGCGCGGACCGACCGGTTGGCCTGGGGCGTCACGTATATGAAGGGTGACACGATCGATTACTTTATCGAAGATTGTCGGCGAGCGGAGTCGGGGTGGCAGTATCGACGTGACACAACGTGGTTCGACTTTGCCAGTCGCGACGAATCGATCGTTTCCAAAGGCGCTCCACTCGAAACCCTCCGCGTCTACGAAAATGACCAAGGCACGCTCGATACCGATCCTGACGCCCTGGGCGAAGGGTACCACCTGTCGATCGCCTGGACGGGGAATCAAGTCGGGCACGGGGCGGCCGCGATCGGCGCCTGGCTAGACGTCGTCGGCGCGGAAAACACACAAGACGCCATGCAAGCCGCCTCCCGCTGCGCGCAGCCGACGTTATGCTGGGTCTTCGCCGACCAGGAGGGGCACATCGGCATGCAATCGTGCGGCCGGTTTCCGCAACGCGGCGGCGGGCAAATTGGTTTGGCGCCGATCCCTGCCTGGGATCCGGCAAACCATTGGCAAGGATTCGTTCCGCTCGAAAAACTGCCCAGCGTTTACGACCCTCCGGAAGGATTCGTTGCGACCGCCAATGAGGAGAGGAACGTCCCGGACCTGCCGCCGTTAGTGACGCAGTTGCTCCCCGGCTACCGGAAGCGGCGGATCGATGAATGTCTGGTCGAGTTGCCCAACGCTACGTTGGAGGATATGAAGTCGCTCCAATACGATGTGCTGAGTTTACAAGCCCAGGACCTCCTCAAAGTGTTTCTGCCGCATCTACCCGACGGCCCGATGCGGGAACGGCTGAGCCAATGGGATTGCCGGTATGATCCCGGCAGCCACGAGGCGACGCTCTTCCATCGATTGTATGTCAACGTGCTGTACGAGGTCTTAGGGCACGAACAGGGAATCGGCTGGCGACGTGTGGTCTATGTCTGCACACGCGTCGGCTATTCGATGATGATCATGCGGGCGGCGGATCGAGTCTTGCAGCGGGATGACGCGGTCTGTTGGCACGGGCGCGACAAAGGCGAGTTGATTCGCAGGGCCGCCGAGCGTGCAATGCAAGAGCCCGACCAACCTTGGTCGGAACTAAATTCGTTCCATTTCACGGACCGCTTTTTTGGTAGCCACACCGCCGGCCGTATCTTGGGCTTTAACAGCCGCCGTTATCCGATGCCCGGCAATCATGCCACGCTGTTTCAAGGGCACGTGTTGAAGACGGCGCGACGCGAGCAGACGTTCGCACCCTCGTACCATTTCGTGACCGACATGGGGTCCGACGAAGCCTGGACGAACCTCCCCGGCGGTCCCAGTGAAAGCCGTTTCTCGCGGCTGTACAAGATCGATGTCGCAAGGTGGTTTGCCGGTGAATACAAACGACTGAGCGCGACGGACTAGCCGGCATCTCTTCTTTCCGGTCGCATTATTCCTTACGCAGAACGAAGACGACATCTTCGGTTGCATCGTCGACGTTGATTGGGGTGTCGACATCGTACGAAAAATCGTAGGTGGCCTCGATCGACAGACCTTCAATCCCGCGGAGCAGGCTCAGTATCTGCCGGCGGGTGTAGGTACGAAAGATGACCGTATCCTCGATCCGAAAACTCCGCGTCGGCGTGTAGACGTCGAAGGTCATTTGGCAACATTCTTCGCGGTTCTTCAGGTCGCGGCTGGTTGACCACAACCGCGTATTGACGCACAGGTTCCCGCGTTGCGCGGACCACGATTCTTCGTCCAGGGGTTGGGTTGCCGTTGGGGTGAGATGCAGTCCCAACAGATACAGCCCGCCCGGTTGCAGGCATTCGGCAACACACTGCAAATGGGCCTTGGCGGTCCGCTGATCTAACAGATGCCGAAAGCTGTTGATCATATTGAAGGCAGCATCGACGCGTTTGGGAATTTGAAACTTGGACATGTCGGCGACAAATGCTGTGGGCCGAAAACCATGACGTTGGAGCCGTTCGTTGCAATACGCAACGGCCCGCTCGTTCAGATCGAGTCCAGAAACCTTGTATCCGGACTTGGCCAAACGGAACATCAGGCGCCCGGTACCGCAGGCCGGCTCGAAGGCGGTACGCACACGACGACGTGAGTGTTTCTCGAAAGCTGCCTCGAGAAAATCGAGTTCGGCCTTCCAGTCTGACCCAAAGACCAAGTCATAATAGCGTGGAAAATCATACAGATGGCCTTGAATCGTTTCGATCATAATGGGCGTCGTTCCAGGGCCAACAGATCCGGGCGGTTGCTTGACCCTAGGTCCGGGCGGATCTATTGTGGAGTCCGTGTTATGGTGTAAAAGTTGGCCATCGACCAACGTCTGTTTCCGAAGGAATTCACAATGAAGCTTCAACTCTGCGTCATTGTGTCCATTTGTGGCCTGGTTGGCGAGGTGTGGGCACAGGAGAACGCGGCAGTTGCGGTCAGTCCGATCACCAAACAGACGGTTTCCGCAGGGCAATCGTTTGTCGGAGCGGTCGCGCCCTCGCGGCACAGCGTGATTGGCAGTGCTGTCGATGGTCGTGTTATTGAGGTTTACGTCAATGACGGCGATCCGGTCACGATCCAGCCGACAGGCGACGGAACCGCGCCGGTGGGGCAGCCGATCGCACAGCTACGGATCGGCACGATTTCCATCGAAATCGCCGCGGCACGTGCCGAGTTAGCGTTGCGGCAGCAGGAACTCGCCGAGGCGGAAGCCGGCTCCAGACCGGAGGAAATCGAACAGGCTGAGGCTCGCTTCCGAGCCGCGTCCGCGCTCATGAAATTCGCGGGAACGCGATTTGAACGCGTGAAGTCGCTGCGTTTGGCAAATTCGTCGTCGCAGGAAGAGGTCGAGCAAGCGGAGTCGCTGTTCCTGTCTGCCGAGCAACGACAATTGGAGGCGAAAGCCGCCTACCAACTCGCGGTCAAGGGCCCGCGAATCGAGACGATCGAACAGGCGCGGGCTCGGATGCTGGTTGCGCAGGAGGCGGTTAATCACCTGGAGGACGTCCGCAAGAAGTATACGATCCGCGCTCCGTTTAACGGGTACGTGACCGCCAAGCACACGGAAGTGGGCGCCTGGGTCTCACGCGGCGACCCCGTGGCCGATGTCGTGCAACTCGATCCCATTGAGATTCGCGTGGCCGTTCCCGAAACGTATATCAGCAACGTGCACGTTGGAGACGAAGCACAAGTGCGATTGGAGTCCAACGCGGAGTCGATTATTGTCGGCAAGGTGGCGCGGATCGTCCCCTTGGCCGATCGGCGATCACGGACGTTTCCGGTCATTCTCCGCCTGGCCAACCCGCAACAAGCAGGCGAGCACATCTTGAAGGCTGGCATGTTGGGCAACGTGACGATCGGCGTTGGCGAAGAACAGATCGCGCTGATGGTGCCCAAGGACGCCCTGGTGCTCAATGGACGCTCGGCCACGATTGTCGTTATCGAGAATGATGCCGCCACGAACCAGGCAGTGGCCCGCGTCGTGCCGGTGGAGATTGGCGTTGCGACCGGCTCGCGGATTCAAGTCCTTGACCGCACCAATTCGCTCCGCGAAGGTCAATCGGTGGCGACGCGCGGCAATGAGCGACTCCGCAATCAACAGCCTGTCGAGATCGTGCCGTATGAACGAATCAGTTCGCCTTAGGTGGACAGCACTACGCCGTGATGTGAAGCCCTGCCCGACAACCGTTTCCTGCCCCCTGCCTACTCGCCAGTCCGTCGACCTGCACTGTCTGCCGACGACAACTTCGAAAGCCTCGGATACGTTTTCATCGAACGCCCCTTGGGTCGCATCGCACCAGTCCCGCCAAGTCACGGAAACGCACAACTTCACACCTCCAACCCTTAGGTGGACCCCGTGCATCCCATCGAAGCCTTTGTTCGCAACCCGGTGAAAGTGTCCGTCGGCGTGCTGATTGTCGCGTTGTTTGGCGTGATCGCGCTGTTGCGGATGCCGATGCAATTGACCCCGGAAGTTCAGATTCCCACGATCTCGATTCAGACACGTTGGCCGGGGGCAAGCCCCCAGGAGATCGAGCGGGAGATCATCCAGGAGCAGGAGGAACAGCTGCAGAGTGTCGAAGGCGTCACGAAGATGAATTCTGAGTGCATGGATTCCAGCGGACAGATTACGCTCGAATTCAACGTCGGGACGAATATGGAAAAGGCGTTGCTGAAAGTCAACAGCCGCCTTCAGCAGGTGCCTGAATATCCTGAGGATGCCGACGAGCCGGTCATCAGCACCGCGGACTCCGCAGACCGGCCGATTGCCTGGTTTATCTTGAGCGCGCGGATGCCGGACCGCTCTGTTCTCGAAGCGTTTCGCGACAGTCATTCCGAAATCGCCGATGAAATGCAGGCGGTGCTCGACGCGGTGAACCCGGGTTTGGGCGCTTTGCGGCTACGTCGATTGGCGGAACAACATCCGGATCTGGCGGCCATGCTGCCTCCTCCAATCGATGTCCCGACACTCCGTAAGTTTGCCGAAGATCACCTTGAAGCGCAGTTCGAGCGCGTGCCAGGCGTCTCCAATTCGAATGTCTTTGGCGGCCAGGATCCGGAATTGCAAGTCATCGTCGATCCGCAAAAGCTGGCCTCGCGCCAACTAACGATCTCCGATGTGCGGCGGGTCCTGCGCGCCGAGAATATTGACGCTTCGGCCGGGGATTTCTGGGAAGGCAAGCGACGCTATGTCGTTCGGACGCTCGGGCAGTTCCGTTCTCCGGTACAAGTCGAGGAACTTGTCTTGGCCGTTCACGATGGGGCACCGGTGCACGTTCGCGACGTCGCCGAAGTGCGTCTCGGTTTTAAGAAGCCTGACGGGTTCGTCCGACGTTTTGGAGCATCGAACATCGCGGTCAACGCACAGCGTGAAACCGGCGCCAACGTCCTGGATGTCATGCGCGGACTGCGCGAGACCAATGACCGGCTGAATGCGTCGATTCTCAAGGATCGAAACCTGGTGTTGACGCAGGTCTACGATGAGACCGAATACATCTACTCGTCTGTCGGCCTGGTCAACCAGAATATTTTGGTGGGGGGCATCCTGACGGTCATCGTACTCTTGGTGTTCCTCCGCAGCGGTCGCTCGACGCTGGTCATCGGTCTGGCGATCCCCACCAGTATCATTGGGACGTTCCTGGTCTTGCACGGCTTGAACCGTTCGCTCAACGTGATCAGCCTGGCCGGGCTCGCCTTTGCGGTCGGAATGCTGGTGGACAATGCGGTGGTGGTGCTGGAAAACGTCTTTCGCCATTACCAGGAAGGGAAGTCGCCGTTTGCCGCGGCGGTTGCAGGTACCAAAGAAGTCTGGGGCGCGGTGGTGGCGTCGACCTTGACGACGCTGGCCGTGTTCCTGCCGGTCTTGTTCATTCAGGAAGAGGCTGGGCAACTGTTTCGTGACATCGCATTGGCGATTAGCGCGGCGGTGGGGCTCTCGTTGCTGGTCAGTGTGACCGTCATCCCGACCGCGGCCGCCCGGCTTCTGAAAGGGGAACGCCGCCGGTCTTCGCAACAGCGCCCGACAGGGCGGGCGTCGGTCGACGGGTTCGCGAACTGGTTTGTCGACTGGGTGGTCGGGGTTAACCGTTGGATTCAATTAGGGCTCTGGCGACGATTGACGCTGGTGCTGCTGTTGATTGGCGGCGCGGCGTTGACCAGCTACCTGTTCTGGCCCAAAGTCGAATACTTGCCGACCGGGAATCGCAACCTGGTGTTCGGTCTGATTCTGCCGCCGCCGGGATACAACCTGAACGAACTGATGCAGATTGGACAGACCGTAGAAGAGGAACTGCGGCCCTACTGGGATGTCGATCCCGATCAAGCGGCGGCCGACGATCTACCGTTTCCGGTGATCGGAGATTTCTTCTATGTCGCTCGAGGACGGCAGGTTTTTGTCGGTTTGCGGGCCGCCGATCCGCTTCGCGCCGGCGAACTGGTGCCGTTGATGTTCAGCCTGCGCACCAAACTTCCCGGAGCGATCGTGGTCGCGAGTCAGTCGAGCTTATTTGAGCGCGGCCTGACGGCAGGGCGGACGATCGATATTGAGATTACGGG
>JAUIHJ010000150.1 GCA_030432015.1 bacterium | reverse complement strand
CAAGGTCCCCCGAAATCCTCGCAGCAGGCCGAGAAAAGCTACGAACAGGGCGGCAAACGACCGTTGTGACGATGACGCCTGACGCGGCGCAGGCTGACCATGTCCAGACTCGCGGGGACCCTCGCGTTTCGTCGAGCGGTATTTCTTGAATCGACTTCGACTACTGACGCCGGTCATGCGGTTGGTTCGCCATCAAGATGAAGGGACGGAACGTTGCATCGTGGACACGAACCTTCCAACGGAAAACGTCATGCGGTTTCCAGGCGCGCCTTTCAAGACCCGCAAGACACCGTGTATTCTAGTCGGTGACCGCGAATCGGACAGGCGCCCCCCCTGGGATTGTGCTGCCTGTTATGCCTGATCGTACTCGCGTACTGACTTTCCCGATTTCCTGCCCCATGAGAGCCTCACGATGTCGACCACCAGCTTCGCCGGTTTTCAGCCCTCCTTGTTCCGCTTTCTTAAGACGCTCCGGCGGAACAACAACCGCGATTGGTTTCAGGCCAACAAGACGCGATACGAACAGGAGGTGTTGGCGCCGTGCCAGGCCTTCATTCGTGCCTTTCAGCCGACGCTCAAGCGGATTTCGCCACATTTCATCGCCGATGATCGTCGCATGGGCGGATCGCTCATGCGAATCTATCGGGACACGCGATTTGGCAAGGATAAGACTCCGTACAAGACCAACGTGGGAATTCAGTTTCGCCACGAGATGGGCAAGGATGTGCACTGCCCCGGGTTCTACGTGCATCTGGCGCCCGGTGAATGCTTCTTGGGGTCGGGAATTTGGCATCCGGATGCCGCAGCGCTCAAGAAGATCCGCCATGCAATCGACGAGGAGCCGGGGAAATGGAAGCGGGTACGCGACCAGAAAACATTCCGCGGACACTTCGACCTCGTTGGTGACAGCCTCAAGACGGCACCGCGCGACTACCCCAAGGACCATCCGCTGATTGATGATCTGCGGCGGAAGGACTTTATTGGTGTCAAGCAGATCGCCGAGGCCGACGCGACAGCCGAAGATTTCCTCGTGGCCACGGGCGCTGCGTTCCAGGCGAGTCGCCCGTACATGCGGTTTCTGTGTGATGCATTGCGAATTCCGTCCTAATTCCCAATGTACTTCGCGTAGACGGTCTTGGCCTCGGTGATGTCTTCCGTGCCGCCGATAATCGCTCGACCATCCGGAAAGACCGTGAGCAAGTAGCCGTCGACGGAGAGTCGCAACAGAAAACGATTGCTACTAACCTCACCGACGCCGCGGAGTTTCTCGGCGAGTTGATCCAGCGACAGATCCTGGCGATCAGGGAAACTGAGCTGGACCGCATTGCGACCACACAAAATGGCGGTGTGGCTGCCACGCTGTCCTTCCAACCAGGGAAACGTGCGCTGGCCGCACGTTGCGCAGCCGGTGCCTTGCAACGAATCAAGTTTGACCTGACGAATTCGATTGTCCCACAACTCGAATACCATCAGCGTCCGATTGATGGCGTCGCGATTACCGCTGAGGATCTTGATCGCTTCGCAGGCTTCGATCGAGGCGATCACGTTGATGATCGGCCCCAGGATTCCCGCCGTGTCACAGGTGGGTGTCGAGCCGGGGGGCGGTGATTCGGGCATCAAGCAACGCAGGCACGGAGTCGTGCCGGGGACGATTGTCATGGTCTGCCCCTCCGCGCCGATGCAGCCGCCATAGACCCAGGGGATATTGAACTTGATCGACGCATCATTGAGCAGATATCGCGTCTCGAAGTTGTCGGTGCCGTCCAGAATCATGTCGACACCCTCGACCAGTGCTGCAATGTTCGTGTGATCGACATCGGCGACGATCGCCTCGACATTGATCTCCGAGTTGATCGCTTGCAATTTCTGCTGCGCCGCAATGGCCTTGGGAATGCCCGCAGCCACATCATGCTCGTCGTAAAGCACCTGGCGCTGCAGGTTGTTCAATTCCAGGAAATCGCGATCCACGATCCGCAGGTGACCGACACCGGCGCGGGCCAGGGTATTGGCCAGCACCGACCCTAAAGCGCCGCAACCGCAGATCAAGGCACGACTTTCACCGAGCTTTTGCTGACCAGCAACCCCCAACGGTGGATACCGCATTTGGCGAACATATCGATCCAGATGAGAAGCGTCGTCGGTCACAGGAATCCAATCGTTCGAAGGACGTATGTGAGGAACGGGCAGCGAAACGCTACGGTTGTGTCACAAAGTATCCGGCGTAATCGCCACCGGGCGCAAGATCTCGCTGTAAATGGTCGCAGGCGGAGCGGGCCGCCGCGGTCGTCGTCAGCTCATTCAAGCCTCTTTCGGCGACAATGGGAAGCGGACACCCGGCGACCGCCGCGTGGAATTGCGCAGGCTCGCTGACGCGACACACGATCAAATCGGCCCAGTCGGCCGGTTTCACCGGGACGCCGTCAGTGCATGATTGCGCGCGCAGGAGATTCGGCGCGGCATGGTGCAACTCTTCGCGCGTTTCCGCCATGCCTTCCGGCAAGATGGCGACTGCCACAGCACCCCAGCGCGACAACGCATTCAGCCCGGCTCTTACCGTGGCTGGATCCGTCAGCCGCGCGACCAGAATGACGCCCGCTTGCGACGCCCTGCGACATACGGCTTCGTCGGGATCAACCATCAGCATGGCCGCCGACGCCTCGCGAAACGATGCCACCCGATCGTCGACCGATCCCTCGCATTCGTTCGGCGTCTTATTTCCGACACCCCGCAGAACCCACCGCTTGCTCTCCCAAAATAGATTGTGCCCGGCGACGCCGAGGCGACGAATTCCGACCGTCTGGTCAAACGTTTCCACGACCTGACCTTCAGTCCGCAGCTCGACGTGAACGTCGTACAACGCCGGTAGCTGTGTTGACCAGAAACAGGGATCAGCGATGGTCGCGGTGCCGAGCAGAGTTGGTCCCGCGCCGGTGTCCCGGATCACGTAGGTCGCTGGCAGCGTATGGCTAAGTTGGCAGAACGGCCCGCGAATCGTGCCGGCAACGGATCGTGCATCACCCGCTCCGTCGCGCGGCAGGCGGACATAGACGTGGGCGGCATTGTCGGTCACACGACCGTAAAAGACATCCATTTAGGCAGATTGTTCCCGGATTCGGTCGGCGAGCGCTTCACGTAAAAAGCTGCCCGTCACGGACTGTTTACAGTGAGCAACTTTTTCTGGCGTTCCCTGGACCACCACTTGACCACCTTGTTCGGCAGGGCCCGGTCCCAGGTCGATGATGTAGTCCGCTGCCTTCATCATTTGCAAATTGTGTTCGACCACGATCAGCGAATGCCCGACGCTGATCAACATATCGAAGCAGTCCAGCAGTTGCACGACGTCGGAAAAGTGCAGTCCGGTTGTCGGTTCATCCATGATGAACAGGGTGCGGTTTCTCTTGGCGGACGAAATGTAGGCCGCCAGCTTCAAACGCTGCGCTTCGCCCGCCGACAAGGTGTTGGCTGGCTGGCCGAGCCGCAAGTAATCCAGGCCAACGTCGATCAGTTGCCGCAACTTGGCCTGCACCTTGGTCTGTCCACGAAAGAATGAAAACGCCTGGCGAACGGTCATGTCCAACACGTCCGCGATGTTCCGATTGCGGTACCGCACGTCCAAGATCTCGCGTCGATATCGGGTTCCGCCGCACTGATCACATTTCATATAGACGTCGGCAAGGAATTGCATGTCGATTGCCACAAAGCCATCGCCTTTGCAACCGGGGCATCGACCGCCATCGACATTGAAGCTGAAATGGCCGGCCGTGTAGTTGTGCGTCCGCGCATCAATCGTATCCGCAAACACGGCACGAATGTCGTCGAATGCTTTGACGTAGGTGACGGGATTGGATCGCGGCGACCTGCCGATCGGGCTCTGGTCAATCGAGATAACATCGTCGATCTGTCCGTCGCCGAACACGTCGTCATACGGGTAGGGCTTGGTGACGTCCTTGCGTTTACGCCGGCAGACGGCACCGTGTAGCGTGTCTAAGACAAGCGTGCTTTTTCCGGCGCCGCTGACACCGGTGACGAGGCAGAGGAGGCCCAGGGGGAATTCGACCGTTACGTTCTGAAGATTGTTGCCACGCGCTCCGGTAAGTCGAATCCAACCCCGATTGGGCTCGCGCCGATTCTCCGGCAAGGCCACACCGCGCCGACCCGCCAGGAAATCACCGGTCGAGCTTTCCTTGTTGGTCAACAGGCCGGCGAGCGATCCTTCGTACACCACGCGTCCGCCATGTTCCCCTGCCCCGGGGCCGATTTCGACAATGTGATCGGCGGCACGCAGCATCGCCTCTTCGTGTTCGACCACAATGACCGTGTTGCCGCGGTCGCGAAGCGCCTCGACCGCATGAATCAAGCGATCAACGTCGCGCGGGTGAAGTCCCACGGAAGGCTCATCCAGCACGTAGAGCATGTTGACCAAACTCGACCCCAACGCCGAGGTCAATGTCACCCGCTGTGCCTCACCGCTGCTGAGCGCGCGCAAGGTGCGGTCCAATGCCAAGTAGCCCAGACCAACCGCATCGAGAAAGCCAAGCCGTGCGATGACCTGGTCGATCATGACGCGGCTGACACGCCTTTCCCACTCGCTCAACGGCAATTCCTGGAAGAAGGCGAGGTTCTCAGAAATCTTGGCTTGGGCAATTTCCGCCAAATTCCGGCCTCCGACCCGAACCGCCAAGGCCTCGGGTCGCAAGCGGGCACCGTGGCACGACGGGCAAGTACGGTAGCTACGCCAGCGGCTGAGGAAGACGCGGAGGTGCATCTTATACTTGCGCTTTTCCAGCCAGGCAAAAAATCCGTTCAGTCCGCCGAATTCACGCTCGGGAACACCCTCCCGGATCAAGGCGCGCTGCCGATCATCGAGTTTGCTGAAGGCGATATTCGTGGGAATGTCGTAGTCTGACGCCAGGGCCAGCAATTCTTGTAGCTCGTGTTCGTAGGCCGGTGTGTTCCAGGGCGCGATCGCTCCATCCTTCAGCGACTTGCCCGGGTCGGGAACCACCAACTCCATGTCGATATCGACGATGTTGCCGAAGCCTTCGCATTCCGGGCAGGCGCCGAGCGGACTGTTGAAGCTAAACAGACGCGGATTGAGGGGTGGAAAATCGACGCCGCACGCCTCGCAACGCAATGAGGCGTTGTAGGCGAGTTCGGAGAATGTTCGTCCATCGATCCGACGTTCTGCCGCATCGGCGTCGCTGGCAACCAGCACCCGGCAGGCACCCGCCCCCTGTTCGAACGCCGTTTCCAGCGAATCGATCAAACGTTGTAATTTTGCCTCGTCCGAGACCAGCCGATCGACCACCGCCAGGACGGTCAGCGGAAACGTTAGCGAACCGGTTTCGGCGGCGTTGGCATCAAGATCGAACGTGCGCTCGCCGATGATCGCGCGCACGAAGCCCTTTTCACGGAGATCGGCCAAGGCGGCAGCGATGTCCTCGGGACGTTCGATCGGTTTAGGAAACGCGATCATCAAGCGGGTGCCGGCAGGCAACCCCTGGATGTGTTGCGCAACAGTTGCAGGTGTATGTTCCTGTACCGGCTGACCACACTGGTGACACGAAGCCTGACCCAGCTTGGCAAATAGCAGCCGGAGGTGATCGTCGATCTCCGTCGAAGTCCCGATCGTCGCCCGATTCGACCTGGCAGGATCCTTATGCGTGACCGCAATCGCCGGAGGAATACCTTCGATGTGCTCCGCGTCGGGTTTATCGAGTTGCTCGAGGAATTGCCGTGTGTAGGCCGAGAAACTCTCGATGTAGCGGCGTTGTCCCTCCGCGTAGAGCGTGTCGAGGGCCAAGCTGGTCTTGCCGCTACCGCTGACGCCACAAAAGGCAATCAGTTGGCGAGAAGGAATGTCAAGATCCACGCTCCTGAGATTGTGGACCCGCACACCACGCAATTGAATTGGCCTGGTAGACAACCGTGGCTCCTTCCTGGTTGACGCCAGTGACGAAGTCGGAATCCGGTATTGTACCGGGGTGAATCTGGGTAGGCCAGTGGATGGCAGGGGGCCCCAGGGCCTTTGAGATTCTCAATTTTGGAATTCGGTGATTGGAATTCGGACGAAACCAAACCCCGCAGCGTCAGTTTTGAAATTACGCGTTTGTTAAGAGACCGAGCGCGATTCAGCAGCGCACACCCCGTCAGCGGGACCGGCACCTTTTGCGCCTTCAGGCGGTTTTTCCGCAGTTGCAACCAATGGACGGCGAAAAACGAGCCGGCCCCGGCTTGTCGCCGAATTGCACTCGGTCATTTAATCCCGTAGGCATGTCAGTTCGCAGCCCGGCGTGCCAACCTCAGGGATTCTTGGTCTGGTTGTTCATGTGCCGCGAAGCGTTGGCGCAACTTCAAAAGGCGTCAACGGGAAGTCCTGGCGTTTCGCGCGCTGACGCGTCGCGTGGCAAGCCACTCAGATTGAAAAACACGAACGCCTTGCTGGGCTCCCCCCGACCGGTGTGCTTACTTTCCACGGGGACGGCGGCGAGTGGGCGGTCGTTTCCGCGCAAGTCGGCGCATCGACTTGGTACGCAGGCCAGCGATGCAGAATTCCTGGCGATTGAAAGCCAGTTGGCGAGCCCGGACATGGGCGAACCCCCATGATCGAACCCGCTCGACGTAATCGGGAATCAAAGCCGCCAAATCCCAAGTTGTCAGCTTCAGCGTCAGCAACAGACCACGGATGTGCACGTCATCGAACGTTACGATCGATTCAACGGAGTCCAGGGTGAGTTCGGGTGCCAAGCTGGCATCTGAGACAAGCCATTTGATGCCGCGGAACTCGCGGCGACGGAGGTCGTCCGCCCGTTTCTTTAAGTGGACAAAGTTGGGGTGAACGCGAAGCAATTCGTCGACGTTCGCCGGGTCAATGCCGGCCACGTTCAGCCCGACTTCCAGCAGCGCCTGCGCGGAGCCTCCCGGTGCGCAACCAATTTCCACGCAGCTATCACCCGGCTCGATCGGCATTTGCGACCAGAGAAGCGCTTCGTGCATCTTCAGGTAAGCGCGGCTGATCATGTTTTCGCACGGTTCGACCGGTGGGACCCCTCCTGGCCACTGTGACGGTAAGGTCTTGGCAATGTGATACCCGATCCACCATTGGTCTGGTGCAACCAGGACGCAATCCAGGACCAGTTGACCGGCACGGGCGCGGGTATTGATCCGCAAGGGTGGCGTACCATTCGGCCGATCCGATTCAGCCTCGGCAATTTCCAGGGCGACTTCCTGTGCTCGGGGCGTCAGGGCCGGTTCAAAACCGCGTTTCACGGACGTGGTGGCGTCGCGCTCCCAGACGTGCAGATGCTGGGGAACTTGGGCGTTTTCAGCAAGCTGCTTCGCTAACTCCCAAACACCGGCGACCAGAACAGCCGGATCGTTGCCCTGCAGTTTCCCCAACGAAATGCCGTAAGTGCGGGCGAAGGTCGACCGCAGTTCGAAGTCCCCCGGCAAGTCGGCCTCGGCGGGCAGTTTGAAGGTCACAAAGCCAGGCCGCGAAAAGGCGAAACGGAAGTCAGGCCACTGCGCGATGACTTCCGCCTTCAACGCCGCTTCGGCACCTTGCTGGCAAACCACAAAAATGAATTCGGCTTTCGACATGGCCTGATGCTAACCGCTGCCGGGCGGTTCTCACAGTGGTTGTCGAATGTCGACCGGTGCGCTAGGATGCTGTCACTGCGCAAACGCCGCTCGTCCCAGCGCCAGCCCCTGATCGGTTGGCCTTTGACCTACTCGATAAAACCAAATCCAGCCTCACCAACGGAGAAGCAAAATGGCTGCCAGCCGCGAAGAAATCATCGACATGCTCAAGGTCGCTTACAGTATGGAACTTGAAACGGTGATGAATTACATCGCTAACAGTGTCAATTTGGACGGCGTGCGGGCCGAGGAGATCAAGAAATCGCTCTCTGCTGACGTCACCGAAGAGCTGACGCATGCGCAGCAGTTGGGCCAGCGAATCAAGCAAATCGGAGGCGTTGTCCCAGGTTCGGCCGAGGTTAATATCGGGGGCCAGCAACAGCCGCCCAAAGACACCACGGATGTGACCGCCGTGATTCGCGCCGTCATTGCTGCGGAAGAGGCCGCTTGTGCCCAATACAACAAAATTATTCGCGCTTGCGACGGCGAGGATTATGTGACGCAGGACCTGTGCATTCGTTTGCTGGGCTCCGAGGAGGAGCATCTGGTGCTGTTTCAGGGATTCTTGAAGGAATACACCAAGAGTTAACGGTGTTTCCCGCCGTTTCCCGCCAGGCGAAACGGTCGTTACCGTCGCCCGACGGTGGGGGAGACGTTCAAGACCTCCACGCTCCAGCCTCCCCTCCAAAACGATGGATTGGGAACCGGGGGCGTTGTGGCATATAATGGTGGACGCATCCAATTCCTTCAATGGGAGACGTCTACGTGTCGACAAGCTGCCGAATTTTGATGGCCATGGCCGTCGTGATCGCCTGCCACTTACCCCGGCAGGTAAGCGCCGCGGCGGATGACGCGGGCCACAAGTTCTTCGAAACAAAGATTCGGCCTTTGCTGGTCGAGCACTGTTACAGCTGCCATGGCCCCGAGGAGCAGGAATCTGATCTCCGGCTCGATTCGTACGCCGCGATGATGGCCGGCGGTGCCGCTGGGATCGCGATCGTTCCCAACGAGCCGGACGAAAGTCTGCTGCTCACGGCTCTCAAGTATGTCGACGATGATTTGCAGATGCCCCCCGATCGGAAGCTTCCCGACGCGCAGATTGCCGACGTCCGCAAGTGGATCGAAATGGGTGCGCCGCACCCGGATGCCGACGGAAAGTCGCCGCGTCCGACGAAGACGGTCGATATTGTCGCTGGCCGGCAGTTTTGGTCGTTTCAACCACGGCATCGTGTGACCGTGCCGGCCGTGGACGATGCCGCGTGGACAAAGACGCCAATCGACCAATTCATCCTGGCGAAGCTTCGCGAGAACTCGCTCGAGCCCGCGCCGGTCGCGGACCGTCGCACGTTAATCCGTCGAGCGACCTTTGATCTGCTCGGGCTACCGCCCACGACCGCTGAAATCGAGGCCTATTTGGCCGATGATGCGCCGGAAGCGTTTTCTCGCGTCATTGACCGGCTGCTGGGTTCGGCCCGCTACGGCGAACGATGGGGACGCCATTGGCTGGATGTCGTCCGCTATGCCGATTCCAACGGACTGGATGAGAACATCGCGCACGGCAACGCCTGGCGTTATCGCGATTATGTCATTGCCGCGCTCAACGCGGACAAACCGTATAACTCCTTCGTGGCGGAACAGTTGGCGGGAGACCAACTGCCGGCAGCCACCGAGTCGATACGCCATGAACGGCTGATCGCCACCGGTTTTCTGTCGCTAGGGCCGAAGGTGTTAGCTGAAGTCGACGAGCGGAAAATGGAGATGGACATTGTTGATGAGCAAATCGATACGGTTGGCCGTGCGTTTCTGGCCCTGACCCTTGGCTGTGCACGGTGCCACGATCACAAGTTCGATCCCATTCCCACTAAGGACTACTATGCGCTCGCCGGGATCTTCAAGAGCACCAAGACCATGGAGTCGTTCACCAAGATCGCGCGATGGAACGAGAACAGCATCGCCACCGAGGCGGAGATCGCAGCCAAGAACGCTCACGACCAGAAGATCGCTGCACAAAAGGCGACCATCGCCGATTATGTCAAACGGGCCAACGCAGCGCTGCTCGAGCGGCTCGGCGCGGACGCCAAATTACCCGCGGATGCAGAATCGCAATACGAAGAGTCCACCAAGAACGAATTGAAATCGCTCCGTGGCCGGTTGGCCGAATTGGAGGCGGCAGCAGTGGTATTGCCGACTGCGATGGGAGTGCTGGATGCCGAGATTGCCGACGCGCCAATTCATGTCCGCGGCAGCCACCTCACACTCGGAAAACCGGCGCCGCGTGGCGTTCCCACCGTTCTGGTGAGCTCTCGAACGCCGGCGATCAGTGACCAGCAGAGCGGGCGATTGGCGCTGGCTGAGTGGTTGACCGACGTGGACCACCCGCTGACGAGCCGTGTCATGGTGAATCGAATTTGGCGCTGGCATTTTGGGCACGGCCTGGTCCGCTCCACGGAAAATTTTGGCAAACTGGGAAGTCGGCCCAGCCACCCGGAACTGTTGGATTGGCTGGCGCAGCGATTTATCGATTCCGGGTGGTCCATCAAGCAGATGCACCGAATGATCCTGCTTTCCAGCACGTATCAAATGTCGAGCCGCCATAATGCGGCGGCCGCGACCATCGACCCGGAGAATCAGCTGCTGTGGCGCGCCAATGTTCGGCGATTGGAGGCGGAAGCCATTCGCGATTCGCTGTTAGCCGTGGCCGGTTTGGCCGATTTCTCCATGGGCGGTTCGATGTTGCATGTTGCCAACCGCAAGTTTCTGTTTGACCACACCTCCAAAGACGAAACCAGCTACGACACGCGTCGTCGATCCGTTTACTTGCCGGTGATTCGGAACCACCTCTATGACGGTTTTCAACTATTCGACTATTCCGACGCCAGCGTGCCTAACGGCAATCGCACGACTTCCACCGTCGCGCCCCAGGCACTGTTCATGATGAACGGTGATTTGGCAGCCGAGGCCGCTGCGGCGCTCGCTCGCCGCCTGCCCAACGCAGATGATGCGACCCGCGTCGACGCGTTGTTCGCCCTGTCACTCGGGCGCCAGCCAACTGCGGTCGAGCAGTCCCAGGCGATTGCTTTTGTCGATCGATTTGCAGCCGCGTCCGGATCGACGCTCCATGCGCAGGATACCTGCCCGGATGCCACCTGCCCGGAACCTTCTGGTGAGGACAACGCTGCGGCTGTCGCACCCACCACGTTGGATTCTCATCCTGAAACACCGGTGGCACGCGACCAAGCGTGGCAAGCGTTGTGCCAGGTCATGCTCATGTCCAACGAGTATATCCACATCCGCTGATCTGGGAGGCGCCGCGACGCGCCGAGAGATCACTTTCGCTGGTTCACGAGACAAGTATGTCAATTGCACAGAATTCCAGACAGCTTTCACGACGCGCCCTGCTGCAACGTACTGCAGTCGGCTTTGGGGGCCTGGCAATGGCCTCCCTGTTGGCAGACGATTCCGCGGCGGCTACGTCGAACGGCGCGTCCGCTTCGACGACGTCCGATGCCAGCCATGTCTTGCATCACGCGGCGCGGGCCAAACGGGTCATCTTTCTGTTCATGAAGGGCGGTCCGTCACATCTCGACACGTTCGATTTCAAGCCGCAGTTGCAAAAGGATGCGGGCAAGGAGTTGCCGTTCGCCAAGCCTCGCGTACAGTTCGCCAAAACTGGCAACTTGTTGGCGTCGCCTTGGAAATTCAAACGATACGGCGCAAGCGGGTTGGAAGTTTCAGACCTGTTTCCTCACGTCGCCCAGTGTGCCGACGAACTGTGTGTGTTGAGTTCCGTCCACGGCACCAACGCAGCGCACGGCGGCGCATCACTGAAATTACATACGGGCAGTGACAATTTCGTCCGCCCCAGCATGGGTGCGTGGGTGAATTATGGACTGGGCAGCGAGAATCAGAACCTGCCAGGTTTCGTCACGATTTGTCCAACACTCGCACATGGTGGTGTGAAGAATTGGAGTTCGGCTTTTCTGCCGGCACAATATCAAGGCGTTCCACTGGGCGTTGCCAGCCAACCGTCGTCACTGGCCGCGGTAAAGTACATTCGAAACGCTCGGTACACACCGGAGTTGCAGCGGCTGCAATTGAATCTGCTGGCGGGCTTCAACCAGACACACCTGGACCAGACTGGGCCAAACGCTACGCTCGAAGCGCGGATCCAGTCACTCGAGTTGGCATTTCGGATGCAGGTCGAAATGCCCGAGGGTCAAGACTTGTCACACGAAACCGAACACACGCGCCGTCTCTACGGAATGGACGAAAAAGTCACGGAGGATTTTGGACGACAATGCCTGCTGGCGCGACGGTTCGCCGAGCGTGGAGTGCGATTCATTCAGGTCACCCACAGTGACAGCATGGTCCAGTGGGACCAACATGCCAATTTGAAGGAGGGCCATACGAAGAACGCCCTGGAAGTCGACAAGCCCATCGCTGGGCTCCTCAAGGACCTCAAGGCTAGAGGCCTCTTGCGTGACACCTTGGTGCTGTGGGGCGGCGAATTCGGACGCACGCCTGTCGCCCAAGGCAACAACGGTCGCGACCATAACCCCGAAGGATTCACCATGTGGATGGCCGGCGGCGGGGTCAAAGGAGGGATGAAGTACGGTGCGACCGACGACTATGGTTATTACGCAGCCGAAAACAAAATGCACATCCACGATCTGCACGCCACACTGCTGCACCTGATGGGACTGGATCACCAGCGGTTGACATTTCGACACGCCGGCCGTGACTTTCGATTGACGGATGTCGCGGGCGAAGTCCACGAAGGGATACTCGCCTAGCCGGCAGGCGATGGATCACTTGGCTTGAGGAATCGAAGGGGGCCAGAAGGCAGCGGCCAGGTGGGAGCGGCCAGGTGAGAGTAGCACGTCGCACTGTGAGATATCCGTCCAGCCCGACGTCACTCCTGTCCAAGTTCCTGCACCAGCTCAATTGCCGCGTCTAGCAAGGCGTCGGT
>JAUIHJ010000149.1 GCA_030432015.1 bacterium | reverse complement strand
TGCACCTGCGCCGCAGTTCGGTGCTTCTCCAGTGCCACCAGCTTGCCCGATTCGGCTTTAATCAGCTTGCCATCCAGGTAAGCGCGACGCAGTTCGCACTTCGAATTGAATTGGTAGACCGGATCCGCGCCGATGAAGACGCTCGCGGACCCATCGCGGCGAAAACCAATCACAACCGGCTCGGCGTAACCGGGCAGGGAGATCTCGCACCGCTCGACCAAGGCGGTTGCCTCCCGAAGGATGTCTTCGCGATCCTGTTCTTGTCGAGCCATTGAAATGAGGAACCGCGGGTGACGATGAGCGGCGGGCGCCGCAAAGTTCATTCGCCCCGATTCTATCCCGTGGCGAAGTCGTGCGGAACCGACGAAGCGACGGAACCGCCGCAGCGAACGCCCAAGGGCCAAAGTTGTCTATCGTCATCGGAACGCGTTATGATGCGGTGCGAACGCCGGTTGCCTGCCTCTGCGAACGGTTCTCTGCCTGGTTGGCTTTCGCCGGGTTAGCAATCAGCCTGCCGATTTGCCGTTTCAGCAATCATTCAGGAAGTACGGTCTTCGCATGAGCGATCACAAGAAGAGTCATCTGACACTTTACATTTGCATTGCCATTGTCTTGGCGATCGGCTTGGCGGTGGTGGCGCCGCGACTGGCGATGAAGTTTCATCTCGGCGGCGAGATCTTCCTGCGTGTGCTCAAGATGATGGTGGTTCCGCTGGTGGTGACCAGCGTCATGAGCGGCATCCTTGGCATGGGTGACATCCGAAAGCTCGGAAAGCCGGGCGGGTATGCCGTCCTGTATTACTTCTCCACCACCGTGCTGGCGGTAATTGTGGGGCTGGTCGTGGTGAACGTGATTCGCCCAGGGGTCGGCACGGTTGATCAAGCGACACTGGCCAAGTTCGAACATGCTGGCGACGCTCACGCACCCAAGGAACGGATGCTCAAGAAATTGGCCGCGGTCACCGGCATGACCGAAGAAGAGGTCGGCAGCGTCTTTGTGGAATTGCCCAGCGGCGAACCGGATACGCCAAGCGTCGCCAAGATCCTTGAAAACCTCGCCTTGATGCTGGTCACCGACAATCTGCTGGCGAGTGCGGTTGATACCCAATTGCTGCCATTGATCGTGTTTTCGATCGTGTTTGCCGGCATGCTGACCACGATGGGCAAGAAGGTTGGGGTCATCAATGACATGGTGACGCAATCCAGCGATGCGTTGATGAGCTTCATCATGTTGTTGATGAAGCTGGCTCCGCTGGGCATCTTCTGCTTGATTACGGCCCGCTTTGGTGAAGCGGTGGCTGAAGGCCGATTCGTCCAGGAGCTGACACAGATCGGCTGGTATTTCGCCACCGTGATCGTGGGCTTGTCGATCCACGTGTTCCTGACATTGCCGCTGATCTACTGGGTCTTCCTGAAGAAGAATCCATACAAGTTCATGTCTCAGATGTCGCAGGCACTGCTAACGGCCTTTTCGACGGCCAGTTCGTCCGCAACGCTGCCAGTGACGATGGAGACAGCCCAGGAAGCTGGTATCTCCAAGAAGTCGACCGACTTTGTCTTGCCGCTGGGCGCGACAATCAACATGGATGGCACAGCGCTCTACGAGGCCGCGGCAGCGATTTTTATCGCTCAAGCAATTGGTTTTGACCTGACACTTGGGCAGCAGGCGATCATTGCGATCACTGCCACCCTGGCGGCCATCGGTGCGGCGGGCATCCCCGAAGCAGGGCTCGTGACGATGATGATTGTCTTGAATGCGGTCGGACTGCCGATCGAATATGTAGGACTGATTCTCTCGGTCGATTGGTTGCTCGACCGTTTTCGCACCGCGGCGAACACGTTTGGCGACAGTGTCGGTGCCGCGGTTGTCGAGCGAGCAATGCCCACGGACACCGCGTCGGCGGATGGCGACGCGTAAGGCAGCGTAACGCGTCGGCGTGCCGCCGGCGCGTTGAAGCCGATCGCGTTTTCGTTGATACTATGCAGCTTGTTAGCCCACCTTTCGACTCGCGGTGAAAAGTTTTCCTCTGATTCGCGCGACCCACCACGCAGGCAGCCTTGTGTTTTCTCCCAGCCACACAATCCCCACCCTTCTCGTTGCGGCGCTGATTGCCGGAGTTGGTACCGCCGCGAGCGCTGATTCGCAGGATGCGGAAGTCACGTTCTCTCACGACGTCATGGCAGTGCTCTCCAAAGCTGGCTGTAATATGGGGGCTTGCCACGGCAACGCCAGCGGCAAAGGGGGCTTTCGACTTTCGCTACGTGGTCAAGACCCGGCGTTCGACCACGCCTGGCTGGTCCGCGAGTCCGGCGGTCGCCGAGTGGACCGACTGCATCCCACCGAGAGCCTGATGCTGCTCAAACCGTCCGGGATGACGGCGCATCAGGGTGGTAAGCGATTCCAAGAGGATTCGCTCGAGTATCAAATTTTGCTCCGCTGGATTTCCAGCGGAGCGCCAGGGCCGATCTCGGGTGAAAAACAACTCGCAGGACTCGACGTTGCCCCGACCTATCAAGTTGTCGTGGCACCGCAGGAGACGGTGCCGCTGCACGTCACGGCCACCTTCACTGACGGCACCCAACGCGACGTTACCGCGCTGGCGACCTATGAGACATCCAACCTCCGTGTCACGGTCGATGATAACGGGGTGGTGCGACGCGAGCGATTTGGGCAGAGTACGGTGGTCGTTCGTTACTTGGATCATCAAGTTTCCGTGCGTGTGGCATTTGTTCCTGCCAAACCGGACTTCGTCTGGAGCGATCCGCCGGAGAACAACGAAATCGACCGCCTGCTGTTCGCCCAGCTGCGCGAACTGCGGACCAATCCTGCCCCGCTGGCCGATGATTCGGTCTTTGTACGGCGCGCGTTTCTCGATGCCATCGGTGTGCTGCCAACTGCCGAGGAAGCTCGAGCGTTCGTCGCCAACCCGGCCGAGGATAAACGCGGGCAGCTTATCGATCAACTTCTCTGGCGTGCCGAGTTCGCCGACCATTGGGCGTTGAAATGGGCCGACGTCTTGCGGGTCGAAGAAAAAGTCCTCGACGGCCAAGGCGTCGAGGTGTTTCACGCCTGGATTCGCCAACAGATCGCCGCCGACGTACCTCTCGATGCCTTCGTAAGGGCGATGCTCCGGGCCCAAGGCAGCACGTATAAGAATCCGCCCGCCAACTTTTGGCGCGCCAACCGAACGCCGACCGTGCGTGGCGAAACGGCGGCTCGCTTGTTCCTGGGCATTCGTTTGCAATGTGCCAAGTGCCACAATCATCCATTCGACCGGTGGACGCAAGACGACTATTATTCGTGGGCGGCGGTGTTCGCCCGGCTTGACTATGAAATTGTCGATAACAAACGTCGAGACAAGCTGGACAAGAATGAGTTCAACGGTGAACAGGTCGTCGTGCTCAATACGAATCAAGGCGTCAAGGATCCTCGCACGGGACGGCGGGTGGCAAGCAAGTTGTTGGGCGACCGACCTCTTGGTCCGGGCGCATACCACGACAGATTGACCCCCTTAGCGGTATGGCTGACCGCCGCGGACAATCAACACTTCGCCCGTTCACAGGCGAATATGATCTGGTACCACCTGATGGGGCGCGGGTTGGTCGACCCGATTGATGACTTCCGATCAACCAACCCCGCCGTCTATCCCGCGGTGTTGGATGCCCTGGCCATCGATTTTGTCGAGCAGGGTTTCAGCCTTCGCCAGCTGGTGCGCACGATCATGACCTCGCGGGCGTATCAGTTGGCCGCAGCCCCGCGTGCGGACCACCCGCAAGCAACGCTCGGCGGCGAAGATCACGGCGACACGACCAACATCCCGGACGTCGCGCTGTTTTCCCAGACGCTTGTACTGCGTCTCCCGGCCGAAGTGCTCTTGGATGCCCAGAGCAGCGTTTTGGGAACACCTGCTCAATTCACGGGATTCGACCGCGGTCTGCGGGCGACGCAATTACCGGGAGTCAACAAGACGCGGGCGCGCGATGGCAAACAGCAGGCGGGCGACCGGTTTCTCAAGGCCTTCGGCAAGCCCGAACGCCTCCTGGCGTGTGAATGCGAGCGGTCCAACGAGACGACCTTGGCACAGGCCTTTGCCTTGATTGGCGGGTCGTTCAATGCACGACTGACGCAGGCGGGGAACCGGATTGCACGCCTGTGTGAGGCGATCGATGACGACGCGGCACTGGTCAGCGAGCTATACTGGACGGCCCTTAGCCGACCACCCACCGACCGCGAACGTGAGTCGGGGGTGGCCATCCTTGCGACAGGCGACGATCGCTTGGCGGGCGTGCATGACTTAGTTTGGGCTTTGCTCAATTCGAAAGAGTTTGTCTTCCGGCACTAATCATTCCCGCTTCTTGCGGCGACGTTTTTTCTGCGGCGATTCAGGTGACTTCGCTTTCTTCTGCGCGGCAAAGACTTTATCCCACGCCTGCGCTGCGCGAGGTCGGTATTGCGGACGGGCGTCGTTGGCCGGCAGTGTCGCCAAGACCTTGCGAAATTTGGTTAACGCGGACTCGGCCTGATCCGGTAACGGACCACCGAGGAGATTCTGCTTTTCCAGCGGGTCGGTCTGCAAGTCGTAGAAGGCAGAGATCGCCCGATTCGATTCCACCCAAACTTTGTATCGCTGGTCACGAATCACCCGATCCGCGTAGTCGTCGACCCCTCGGACACCATCCGCGTCAAGCCGCGCTGCACCGTGGCCGAGCGCCATGATCCAATCGCGCGGCCCGTCGTCCGATGTTCCGAGCATCACGGGTGCGAGGGATTGACCGTCCACGACCAGGCCATCGGGAAGCGAAACCCCGCCAAGTTCGGCGAATGTGGGTAAGAGGTCGGTGAAGTCGGTCAACGCATCCGTTTCCGCGCCGGCTGGGACGCGGCCTGGGCAGTTGACGATAAACGGCTCGCAGACACCACCTTCGTGTTTTTTCGCCTTGCCGCCGCTGGGACGTTGCCCTGCCACGGTACCCAGTTGTCCTCCCCCAGTTCCGTTGTCGGTCGTAAAGATGATGATGGTCCGCTCGCGGAGATCGAGCTGGTCGATCGCCTTGACCAATCTTCCCACGAGCAAATCGGTGTACCGCACCATTGCGGCATGCTGGTCGCGACCCTTCACGTCGGGCTCGGCCGGCGTCGGGGTGAGCGGCCCGTGCGTCAGCGCCATGGGGAAGTACAACATCATCGGATCATCCCGATGGCGTCGCATGAATTCAATGAGAAAGTCGCAATAAAGATCCGGCCCGAACTTGCCGGTGTACGCTTGGCTTCCTTGGCGTGTGTGAATGTAAGGATCCCAGTAACGCTTCGCGCTCGGAGGGTTTTGCCCCTCGTACCCGGTCCAGACACACCAGTCATCGAAGCCGTGTTTTTCCAAGGCCAGTGGTTCGATGCGGAAATCATTGATCTGCCACTTGCCGGCAATCGCCGTCTTGTACCCTGCGGATTTCATCACCCGCGCGAATGTCGTGTGGCGTTCCCAGTCGAAATAGCCGACGCCCCACCGTGGCACATCCCAATGATTCACCCAGCCGGTTCGCCAGGGATACTGCCCGGTCAACAGCGTGACGCGCGTGGGCGTGCATTGCGGCATCGAGTAAGCATTGTGAAACTTCAATCCAGTTTGCGCCAGTTGATCAATGTGCGGCGTTTGAATGTTGTCCGCGCCGTAACAACTGATCCAGTCCTTGCCCAGGTCGTCGACCATGATGAAAAGAATGTTGGGCTGCGGAGACGCGGCAGCGACATGCGTTGGCAGGCAGAGGAGGGTGGCCGCAGCAAGCAATGCGTAGGCGGATCGTGAACAGTCGAGGAGTCGTTTCATGGTTTCATTCCCGGGCAGTGGGCCAATGATCGTGGTTCTCGGCGTGGCGGTTTGAGTATACTGTGCCGAACGCGGAATTCACCATCCGACCTCATTTCCACCAGGCATTTTGCATGAATCACCTCCGCTTCCTCGTCGGCTGTTGGACGCCGTTGCTCGTACGCAGGTCGCTTCTGGCAACTGCGGTGCTCGCGATTCCATCGCTGTCGGCCGCGGACTGGCCGACGTACCAACATGATATTCGACGAAGCGGATTCACGGCGGAGCATCTTGACGCGGCGAAGCTGACCCCGCTTTGGACCTGGCGTTCACACCATCCGCCGCAAACGGCGTGGCCGGGGCCGGCCCGCTGGGATGCCTACGCCAATCTACGCAACCTGCCATCGATGCGCGCCTACGATCTCGTTTTTCAACCCGTTGCGGTTGGTGATCAGGTTTTCTTCGGATCATCCGTGGACGATACGCTGTACTGTCTCGACGCCAAGACCGGAGCGGAACGCTGGACCTTCACCTGTGATGGACCGATTCGTATCGCGCCCAGCGTTGTCGGCGACAAGCTTTACTTCGGCTCCGATGATGGCCATGCGTATTGTTTGCGAACGGATGATGGGCGCCTAATCTGGAAGTTTCGTCCCGTCGTGCCTGACCAACGGGTCATCAATGACGGGCGCTTTATCCCTTTGCACCCGTGCCGGACTGGCGTGCTGGTGGACCAGGGGGTCGCGTATTTTGGTTGCGCATTGTTGCCCTGGAAGGACGCTTACCTATGTGCCGTCAACGCAACCAGCGGCAAGGTCGATACGCCCGCCTGTTTTGTCAAGAAGCTGCACGGCTTGACGCTCGAAGGGCCACAGGCCGCGACACGCGAATTGCTGGTCCTGCCCCAGGGGCGGGTCGCGCCGAGAACCTTTCGACGCACCGATGGCGAGGACCAGGGGCCATTGCAAAAAAGCAGCGGTGGATCGCTGGTGGTGGTCGCGTTGGATTCTCAGGTCTTTCATGGCCCGGCGGCCGATAGCCGCCGCGGCGGAATCAACAGCAGCAACCTCGAGACGCGGGAAATGATCGCTTCGCACGGTCGTGGCAACGCCTTGGCCGTGGCGGGGAACCGCTCGTTCATGCTGACGGACAACCACTTGATCGCATCGGATCTGGCCAAGCAAGCCCAACTGTGGACAGCGCCCAGCCTGGAATCGCATGCGCTGGTAGTCGCAGGCCAAACGGTCTTTCTGGGTGGCGATGGCACGGTTGCCGCCGTCGATGCCAACACCGGCGCCGAGGTTTGGCGGCACGCGATCGAGGGTCGAGCACACGGCTTGGCGGTGGCTAACGGTCAACTCCTGGTCAGCACCGACGCGGGAATCATCCAGGCCTTCCAGGCCGGCTCGGCGCCGCCGGTACAAGCCGTTTCGGCGTCCAGACCATTGGTCGCAATCGAACCCACGGTCGACGAGGATTTGGTTGGCCGGTGGGTCTTCCAGCGACCGGCCGTCGACCGTACGACCGTCTTTGCACAAAATGGAGGCCTGAATGGGACCCTGGCGACCATCGCCAGCCTGGAGCGGGTTGCCGATCACGAAGGTCTGACGCTGGATGGGGCTGTGCAGAGCGTGATGCTTGCCGAAGATCACCGGCAAGCCTCCCTTCCCACGCAAGACATCACCGTGGAAGCCTGGGTCCGCATCGACCGAGGGCAGCCCTGGGGCGGGATCCTCAGCGCAATCCAAGACAATGGGCCATTTGAACGAGGCTGGATGCTTGGGTTCCGCGATGCGAAATTCTGCTTCGGTCTGGCGGGAGTCGATGGCAATGGCCGTTTGAGTTACTTGACGGCCAAGGATTCCTTTGTCGTGGGGCAGTGGTATCACGTGGCTGGTGTTTATAACGGCGCGACGACATCGTTGTACGTCAACGGTGAACTTGTGAATCAAACCGCGGACCAGCGCGGTGCCATCCATTACCCGCCCCGTGCATTTTTCGAACTCGGCGCCTACCACGATCAAGATGAATATTTTCGGACGCAGGGCTGCGTACATGAAGTACGCCTTTATCGCACCGCATTGACGCCTGACGAAATCAATCGCCACCTCCGCGCGAAGCCGCCCTTTGCTCAGGACCCCGTCGCGTCACCATCCGACTTTCGAGTTGCGGCGGGGCCCTGGCTCCAATTCATTTCACCGCGGGCAGCGATCGTGCGATGGCGAACCGCGCAGGCCGTCCCGACTCGCCTGACGCTGCGACGCGATGGAAAACCGGAATCGCTGGGTGAGCCGACCGCCAAGGTCGAACATAAAGTTCTCTTGACCGACCTGCGTCGCCGCCGCAGCTACGCATATGCCATCCAGGTCCAGCGCGACGGCCAGGAATTCACAACGCCTTCGTACGAATGTGACACGCACTTCAATTACCGACCACGGGATGTCTTGGCACCCGCGGAATCGCGGGCTGACGGTAACGGCACCTCAGAGAATCAGGCCGCGACAGATGGCGTGGATGTTGCGGCGGCCGCGCGCGCGATTCTCGCTCGCACGGCCGACCCACGCGGAATCTGTCTGGTGATCGGGTCGAGCGACGGGCGTTTGGCCTACGAGCTCGCGCGGCACAGCGACCTGCGCGTGATCGGTCTCGAGACCGATGCCCAACAGGTTCGTGCATCGCGTGCCATGCTGCGGCGGCGCGGCTGTTATGGGGCACGAGTGACGGTCGAACATCTGGCTGACCTGACGGCGTTGCCGCTTCCAGGGCACTTTGCCAACCTTGTCGTATCACAAAGCATGCTGGAAACGGGACGCGTTCCCTGTTCGTCACCCGAGATTCTCCGCGTGCTGCGGCCGGACGGTGGCGTTGCGCTGCTGACGACCCGCCGCGATGGGACCCAACCACAACCGTCAGCCGCGGAACCTCCGGCGTTGTTCACCGTTGACGGCGATCCACCGCGTGGCACTGATCTCGGGGCTGAAGACCGTGTCTGGTGGAAACTCGTCCGCCCACCCTTGCCTGGCGCGGGCGACTGGACGCATCTGTATGGGCGTGCAGACAATTCGGCGTTTGGTGGCGAGCAACTGGCGGGCGCCAAGAGCACGAGTGATCTGGCGGTCCAGTGGATCGGTCGCCCCGGCCCGCGTTATCAAGCAGACCGCAGCGGCCGGAAGCCGTCACCCCTGGCGGCCGCAGGGCGGTTGTTTCTGCAGGGGCAGAATCGGATTGTTGCCGTGGACGCGTACAACGGCAGCCCACTCTGGTCCTTGGAAATTCCGCACTTCGAACGCTACAACGTGCCGCGTGATGCCGGCAACTGGTGTGCCGACCGTGATTTTCTCTATGTTGCGGTGCGCGACAAGTGTTGGCAGATTGCGGCCGCCGATGGCCGTGTGGTCGGCATCCACGATGTCCATCCGATCGCGGATCGTGATTGGATGGCGAACTGGGGTTTTGTCGCTCGGCACAATGACAAATTGGTTGGCACGGCGGTCAAAGAGGGGACGTCCTGGACGGAATTTTGGGGCAAGGAAGGTTGGTACGACGCGCGCGACGGCCAGGTGACACACAAGGTCTGCAGCGACAATTTGTTTGCAATGCACCCGGCCAGCGGCAAGCTCGACTGGACCTACGCGGGCGGCCTCATCATGAACGCGTCGATCACGATTGCTGGCGACTTCGTGTACTTTGTCGAATGTCGTAATCAAGCCGTCAAGGGCGCGGACGCGCGTCGTCTCGGTCCGGAGTTCTGGCAGGACCACTACCTGGTGGCGGTTAACATCGGCGACGGTTCGGTGGCCTGGGAGCAGCCGCTGCAAACGCCGCCTGGGACGGTCGCTTTCTTCCTGGCCCACAGTCAAGACAAGCTGGTCGCTGTGGCCTCCAGCGACAATCAGTTTCACGTCAACGCATTTTCTGCAGGGCAGGGTACGTCGTCCTGGAATCGCAGTTTTCGCTGGTTTGCCAACGCGGGCGATCACGGGAAGGCCCTTTCGCGGCCGGCAATCGTCGGCGACCGGCTCTACGTCCGCCCGCAGGCCATGCGACTGTCCGACGGCGAACCGCTCGCGCACCAGCTTCCGGGAGGTGGTTGCGGAACGTACGCCTGCACCGCCGACGTCCTCTTCTTTCGATCCAGTACGGTCACGATGTGGGATGGCGGCGACGGGACCGCAACGTCCTGGCCGCGACTGCGGCCGGATTGTTGGCTGAGCACAATTCCGGCCGGTGGCATGCTGCTGTCGCCCGAAGGGGGCGGTGGCTGTAGCTGCGGAACCTGGATGGAAACGTCGATTGGTTTCATGCCGATCGCGCAACGAACCACCGCCGCGCGGTAGCCCACGCGGCACTGCGCCGCGTCGTGGTGCAACGCGTCATCCGGCAGCCGTTGCCGGCCCCTAACTGGCCGAGCGCGATGCAGCCGGGCACACCCCGTCCGCGGGATAGGCACCGTTTTCGCCGACAGGCCGTTTGTCCGCGGTTAAATCTCATCGGCGGTGAAATACGAGCCAGTCCCGGATCGTCGCCGAACGGCACGCGGTCATTTAGCCGCGCAGATGGCGTTATGCGTGCGGGCTGTCAAGAACGCCGCGTCACGCCAGGCACCAGATGTGGCGTTTACGCCTTGGTCTTGAGGTTGGCCTTGAAGTTGCCTTTGACCAGTCCCGGCCAGAAACTCAGCCAGTTACTGGCACCGTGAGGTGGTTCCTCTTCCGCGACCGGCGCATCGCCGCTAAACGTGTCGGCCAGCGCGAGCATCGACTGCGTGATGCCGGCGTTGGGTGCCTGGTCGATCAGCGGGACACCGTTGTTCCGTACTTCGGCCATCGTGCGATAGTCGTTGGGGATTTGCCAGGCGATCTCGCGACCGATCGTTTCTTGCGCCTTCTTCAAGCTGATCTGCCCGTCCTGCAGTCCGGCTCGATTGACGACGATCTGAATCTTTTCTTTGAGGCCGTCGGCTTCGTCGAGCGACATCAGCAAGCGAACGACATTACGCAGGCAGGGCAAATCCAGCTGAGTGAGCAGGAGGATGTGTTCAGCCGCTTGCAGCGCCACCATGTCGACCGGGCTGTAGCTCTTCGATAGATCGAAGATGAGATGAGAAAAGGTTGCCTTGAGCAGACCGATGACGCGATGCAGGTCTTCGGCCGTGATCAGCGACGTATCCTGCAACTTCACCGGGCGAGGCAGCAGGTACAGGCCGGACGAGTGTTTGGTCAGCGAACGTTTGAGCAGCGTGAAGTCCAAGCGGGAGATGTTTTGCGCGACATCGACAAGCGTGTAGTCGGGAATCGTGTCCAAAAAGACATCGGCGTCGCCCACGGACAAATCGAGATCGACCAGGGCTACCGACAGGCTAGGGCGTTTCGCCAGGGCACAGCCCAGGTTAACCGCAACGCTCGTCGTACCAACGCCGCCGGTCGCCCCGGCCACGGCGATGACTTTACAACCGCGCGTCTTCCCCTCTCCATGCCCGAAGCGTTGATTGCCGATCCGCTCCATGGCGCCGACCAGATCTTCGACCGTGAGCGGCTGGCTGAGAAACTCCTTTGCCCCGGCGCGGATGGCCTGCAAAATCAATTGGCCATCGGTCGACTTGCTGACAACCAGGATACAGCAGTCCGGCGCGATGTCGCGTAGATTCGCGATCAACTGCAGGGCTTTTTCGGTGTCGTGATCAATGGAGATGATGCCGACTTCCGGTGTCGTTTGTCCGATCACGTCCGCGAAAAACTCGTACCGCGAACATTCCGCCTCCAGCCACACGATGTCCATGCCCAAGAGCATGGACTTTAGTGCCTCGCGCGTGGCGTCGTTCGGATCGACAATTGCTAATCGAAGTACATTACTCATCAGTCGCCGTCCATGCAAAAGAGAGGGTCAACAGGTGTCACCCTTCCTGCTAGTTCAGATCGTCGTAGCCGAATGGCCCAATCAGTTCCGGCGGCTGCCCGGATGCCGCTCGACCTTGACCAGCCGGAGCCGCCGACGGTTGTGGAAGCCGCAGACCACGAGTGGAGGTCGATTGCGCCGGAACCATACCGTCGCGTGGTGCGAGCACCGGTTGGCCGTTGGAATCAGACAGCTTCGGCGTGCCGTTCTCTGATCGGTAATTGTGCGCGCCGCCCAGTCCGTTGCATTGCTGGCAGCCGCTGCCGTCGCAACACTTGGGCACTTCCATGTAGCCTCGCCAGTAGAGATCGACATCATTGGGACTCCCCGTCAGTTGACCGGGCCCACAGGGCGGCACTTCATGCGGATCCAGTGCCGAGACGAATTCGGGCGTCACCAGGATCAGCAGTTCGATCTCGTTTTGCTTCTCTTCGACGCGACGAAAGGCCGCCCCGACCCAGGGAAGGTCGGCAAGCCAAGGAATCCCCTTGTTCTCCGCTTCCGTTTGTGTCTGAATGAGTCCGGCCAACGCAAGCGTCTGTCCGGCGTTCATTTCAACGGCGGTGTCGGCCCATCGTGTTCGCAGACCCGGCACGGTCGTGCTGTTGATCGTGACGCTGCGGGCCGGGTCGATCTCGCTGACCTGCGGTCGTACTTCCAGCCGAACGCGACCGTTGCCGAGCACGATTGGTACGAAGTCGACCCGCGTCCCGAATTCACGATACTCGACGGAGATTGTGCCGAGACTCTGCGGCACGAGAATGGGAAATTCGCCGCCGGAACTGAAACTCGCGGCCCTGCCGCTGACCGTCACCAGCGTTGGTTCGGCCAGCACCTTGACCATGTTGTATTGTCGCAAGGCTTCCAGAAAGCCGAAGAACGACGTGTCGCCGCCAATTACGGCCGCGGCGACGGT
>JAUIHJ010000861.1 GCA_030432015.1 bacterium | reverse complement strand
GTACTATTTCGGGCGGCATCGCCAGCGTCGGCCAGTGCCACAACTTCTGCGTGGGGACCGCCGAACCGCTGATGCCAGCCGCGACCGACAACTTCGCCATCGGTGGCGACCACACAGCCGACCATTGGATTCGGCTCGACCGACCCTTGACCGCGCCTGGCCAAGTCGAGTGCTTCCGCCATCGCTTCATGGTCTCGCGCCGAGAATGCGTCGATCATGATCGACCCCGTCAATCCATACCGGGAACCCACAGTTTCGACTTCTGGGGTTCATCGCCAGCGGGGGTAGCCTGACCATCGGGCGTCCACAGGCCACCACCTTCGGGTGCCGCGGGAGCCGGTGCGGCTGCCGCCGGCGCGGGTACCCTGCCACCACCAGCCGGCTGACCGTCCGGGGAGATGACACCGTAGCTCACCAGAATCCGGTACAGACCGTCCGCCACACCAGGTTCATTCAGGTGGCTCGATTGAATTGTTTGTACCAGGCGATTGCAGGCGTCCGATTCCATGCGTGGCAGCCGGACCGACAATTCCGCCAACAGCCATCGCGCTGGGGACTCGTTCTTTTCCTTCGCCATCGCCTTTGCCTCAGCAACAAGCCGCAGCGCGACGTCAGAATCCGAACAGGCGTTGATCAGGGCTTCGTAGACCTGGTTCTTGTCCAGCCCCTTGGGCAGTCGGTCCCTGTTCAGCATCTCCTGTCCGGAGCTGAAAATGAGCGAAGACTGATTCTTCAAGACGGCACGCTGGAAAGCGACATAGAGCTGTTCGTCCTCCAGTTCCTCGACGTTGACCCGCGTCAGCTGCACCATCGACAACTTGAGCACGTCCAGGTCTTTACCGGAGATCGCCGGGCGGACTGGAATGCCGAGCTTGGCGCGTAGTTCGTCGAACTGGAAATCGCGATCCATCGCATCGGCGGCTAATTCCAGCAACAAAATGATGGCCAGCAGTCGTATGCGATACGCGTCGTCGCTGGCAGCCTCGGCCGGGCTCTTGCCGTCGAGGATCTGCTGAGGAAGCTGGGTCCACTTTTCCAACATGACTTCGCGATGTTGCACGTTGAGAAATTCGGTCCGCAATTCCGGCGGCGTGTCATCCGGCAAACGCCAACGCCACGTCAACGCCTCAGAAACGACCGCGGCCGATCCCGATTTTTCTTCGCTGACAACGTCGCCAATCAAGTCGCCCAGGACGTCGCTGAGGATCTTCTTGCGATCGTCGTAGCCGTCGATCTTGAGCAGGATCAGGTCCGCGCGGGCGTCGCGATCGGTTCGTTTGCCGTGGATCACCAAGTCGCCCACGACGCACGGAATCTCCTCGCGTTTCAGGCCGACACCGGTCTCCGGCATCGGCCGGTCCAGTAGCCAGAAGACGGCCTTGGGGGGTGGCTGCCCCTCATCGGCCAGTTGTTGCAGATCGGCGTGCATCTGCGAAACCTGTTTGTGCGACAGGAGGGTTTCCATCAATTTGTCGACATCCGGCACTGCGAATGCGACGGTCATCTCGTCGACTTCTTCGCCATCGGGCCGGCCGTCCAACATCTGGGCCAGAGCTTCCGCTTCGACCGCTTCATCCAGATCAACCCCTTCCATGCTGGCGTACTTGTGCCAAGTCGCGGCTGCCTGTTCTGTCTCGCCAAGCCAACCATGGAAGATGGCAGTGTTCCTCACGATCGACGGATGTTCGTCAACCTTCGCCATCAACGACGCGAGGCTTTCCCGCGCGGCCAACCAGGCTCCCCGCTGGGCAGACTTCAGGGCTGCGACGAACTCGCCGGCCCAGGGGACGTCTGCGGGGCATTCGGCAAACGTTCGGTCCTCCTTCAAGAGCAGCGGAATTTCAGGCGAAGCGTTCAACCGGGATAGCAAGTTGATTGGCTCTTCGTCCTGGCCGCCCGCGAGGCTGGCTTGCAGGATCCAATGTCCGCGTGCCGCCAACACATTCCCCCGCGAGAGCATCAATCGCCCGATCAAACCGATCGCGGCGTAGACCGACTGGGGCATCTCCTGGTCAATATATTCCAGAGACCGCTGTAGTTTTTCGCTGGCGGTTTCCACTTCCCCCTTGGATGCGCCCACGATGGCCGACAGAGCCAGGGCAACCGAATTGTATGGCGCGGCTTTCTGAAACGCTGCAATCGTCTCTTCGGCTGCATCGACCCCACCGAGGCTCAGTTGCAAGTCGGCCTTCAAGGCCAACAACGCCAACCGTTCGCCCTTGGCGTCGACCAGCTTCACTTTACTGCGAACCATAATGCCGTTACCGCGCCCTATTTCTCGGTCCTCGGCGTCATAAACCACCGACTCTACAAACCATTGACTACGGTTTTGATTCACCACCTTTCCCACC
>JAUIHJ010000148.1 GCA_030432015.1 bacterium | reverse complement strand
GACCTGGTCGAAGGTTGAGGATTCGATCGTCTGCCGAATCAGTTCGCCGACGGCTGCCGCGTCCGCCACGCCGGCGTTGGGCAGGAAGATGCAAAACTCTTCACCGCCGTAGCGGCAGACCAGATCACAATCGCGACGACCGGAACGGAGGATCTCGCCTACTTTCTTCAGCACGAGGTCCCCCACGCGGTGTCCGTGGTTGTCGTTGATCAGCTTGAAATGGTCGACATCGACCATCAGGCAACTCAGTTCCCGTTTCGATTGCTCAGGGCCTCCCCAATGCCCTTCGACTTCCTGGAAGAACGCCCGACGATTCAAGCACGACGTGAGTGGATCACGGGTCGCCAGCGTCTCCAATTCGCGATTCTGGCGACGAATTTCATCGCGGGAACGGCTGAGCGTGTCGAGCATGCCGCGCATCTCGGCCCGATTTTCTTCGACTAGCGTGACGTCGTCGAAACTGACGAAGGCGCCCCGCGGCTTGTCGCGCCCCACAATAATCGGAGAGGCGTTGATTTTGAAGACCGACCGTTTACCGTCGACACCGGTCAACATCAGCATTCGGCCTAACTGCCGTTCGCCGTCTTGCAGCGACTGCACCCAAGGATACGGCTTGTCGACCTCGTCCGCCGTGGCCGCTTGCCAGGCCAGCGACGAGGCTTTACGGCCAATCAAGGACTCCGGCGAGGTTCCCATCGTGTTCGCGAACGAACTGTTGGCAAGCATGATGCGGTCCGCTCGATCGACGACGATTAACCCTTCGACCAGCGTGTCCAAGGTGGTTCGAACGCGTTCCGGGATCACTTTGGACGGATCCAGGTGCGCCAGCATCTTGCGCAGGTAGAAGAAGTACAACAGGTAGCTCGCCGACGCCATGAAGACCGCCAGGCGCACCAATGGCCGTTGCACCCAGCCCAGCAGACCGGGCGCAAACGTCCGATGAAAGGTAAGCTCGACGCGTCCCCAATCCTGGTCGCCACGAATGATCGGAACCTGCATTGCCCGACTGGCCGGCTTGCTCGCCGCTTCCAATCGCGCAGGCGCCTCACGATCTCCGGCCGCGGCGTAGATCGCTCCATCAGCGCGCCGCACCACGACCGAACGAACATGCGGATTACGCTGCTGTACCGCGTCCAACAGCACGTCGAGTCGTTGGCGGTCGTCCTCGGCCACCAGCAGCGAGCAGTGAACGGCCACGGCTTCGCTGAAACGTGCACGCGCTGCGGCCAGTTCGATCGCCGGATCGGGAAGTATTCCGAATGTATCCGCCAGGAAACACACGCTCAGCGTCAGGCAGACGAGCCCAAAGGTAACGCGTGTGGTGGCCGTGATTGATCGCATGGGGTTCCGCACCGCTATTTCATCAAGGGGTCCGCCACATTTCTCGGCGACAACGTCTGACCGATAGCCAGGAGTTCTCACGCCGAACAATGAGCCAGACCCCAACCTGTCCACGGCTACCCGTAATTCATGCGCAGAACAACCTCATTGTTACCGTACCTTGGATATCGCACCGACGAGACGAATCGCGCCGCGGTTCGCGACACGATGGACCATTGATGTGTCCCCACAATCCCTACGATCGGTAGCACCGGCAACACCGATACGAATGTCGAGTCGCCGCGGCTGCTGGTTGGCTTATGACGATTACGTGGACGAGCGTTCTGCTAGTGATGTGACGTCGGCATAACCGGACTTGGCGTTACGAGCAGGATGGGCCTGATGACCGGGATGCCGGCCGGACGAAGAAAAGAGAGCGTGTCGTGCGAGTATTGATCATGAGATGAAGCGACTTGGCAGGTAATTGATGAAGTCCACCCTTCACATGGCAAACGACAGTCACTGTCGACACGCGCTGGGCGCAGCCTTGTGGATCCTGGTCACACTGGCGGGCGGGAGGTCCTTCGCGCAGACGGAGCTCGTGGCACCGACGCGCGACCAACCAACCCTCGCGCAACCAAGCAACGCAGGCGAGCCTGTTGAGGAACCAGCTGCGGTGCGTCGCCTGCCGGACGTGACCGAACCGTTGGCGCCAGCGGCGATCCGTCGACTCCCGCGTGTCGCGTCGCCTGACGATGCGGAGCCGCCAAGTGGCGAACCAATCGGTCCGGCGACACCCGTCCTAACAACGTCCCCGCACGAGCCAGCGATGTGGTGGAAGAGTCGGATCGGTCGACCGATGCGGGGGGACACAACGTCCATTCCGCTCCGCCTGGAGGGGTTGCTCGTGGCGGCCCTCCAGCATTCGCCGCGAATCCAGGCGATTTCCGATGTACCGATCATTCGCCGCGAGACCATCGTCGAAGCGGACGCGGAGTTCGACACAAAGGCCTTCATGGAGACGAAGTTCGCCCGCACCAGCGACCCCGTCGGCAACCTCTTGACCGTCGGCCCGGGTGGAACGCGATTTCGGCAGAACGACTGGGATCTGAGCGGCGGCCTGCGGAAGAAGAACCGCTTGGGGGGAACCTTTGAGGCCGCCCAGGAGATTGGCACGCTCAACAACAATTCGCAGTTCCTCGATCCGCCACGTCAAGGCAACGCGCGTCTGGCGCTCAGCCTGAACCAACCCTTGCTCAACGGTGCCGGCCAGCAGTACAACGAGAGTTTGATTGTGTTGGCACAGCTGGACGAACGGGCGTCATGGAGTCGGATTTCGCGCGAACTTCAGGAACACTTGACCGCCGTCGCGGACGCCTACTGGGAGCTCTACGCCCAGCGCGCGTCGCTTGTACAGAAACAACAGCACCATGCGAGGGCGGTGGAAATCCTGACGCGACTGGAGGCCCGCGTCGGCTTGGATTCGCTGCAGAGCCAGATTTTACGGGCCCGCGCCGCGGTGGCCGCTCGACGGGCCGCTCTGATCCGCGCCGAGACAATGGTCCGCAATGCGGAATCCCGCATCCGCGCACTCGTCGCGGCGCCAGAGATGCTGGCGGACCGCCGCGTTGAACTGCTGCCGCTTGATGCCCCGATGACATCCGTCGAGCGCGTCGACCAGCACCAGACGCTCGTGACGGCGCTCGAACATCGACCTGAAATTGACGAAGCGGTCCAGCTGGTGAGCGCAGCCGGGGTACGGTTGGAAATGTCGAAGAACGAACTGCTTCCCGTTCTTGACGCCGTCGTCGAAATGTATGTTGCTGGTCTCGACGGGGACTACGGCGTCGGCCAATCGTTTGCGGACCAATTCTCCGTTGGCGAACCCGGGTACACGGCGGGGCTCGTGTTCGAACTGCCCGTTCACAACCGGGCGGCGAGGGCCCGTTATCGGCAGCGGACGGTCGAACTTCGCCAGCTGCGCAGCCAATTTCAGGACACCATCCAGACGATTTCGTCGGAGGTCGAAATCGCGACGCGCGAGGTCGAGACCGCCTATCGAGAAATGCAGGCCAGATACTCAGCGGTCAAAGCTGCCGACGCGGACGTCGCCTACCTGCGACAACGCTGGCAGTTGATCCCGGGCGAAGATCGGGCCGCCAGTTTTGTGCTCGAAGATCTGCTCGATTCCCAGGACCGGTTAGCCGACGAGGAGTTTCGGTTTGCCGACGCCCAGCGGGCCTACATGGTCAGCCTGACCGCATTGCGGAAGGCCACGGGCGTCCTTCTGCAGCATGAAAACATCTTTCCCGCTGAGTGGGAGCACGATGGGATCCCGCAACTGCTATTCGAGAAGGCCGGCGCTACGCACACTTCATCGATGCCGAATCCCCCCCTCTACCAACCGCAGCCCACAATCGCACCATGATCAGCGAGCCTCGTTGGTGGCATGCTTTTCGGTCGCTGGCGATGCCCCTGGCAGGAGTCGTCACGCGCAATGCCGATCCGCTGGCCGACATCCACCACCACGCTGCGGCCTTGGCGGACGTTCCGTTGTGTGAACTTGCCGATCACGCCGATGAACTTCGCGGGCGCGTGCGGGCCGGATGTTCGCCGACGGCGGCCGCGGTCGTCGGGCCTGGGTTCGCGTTGGTCCGCGAGGCCTTTCGACGCCTCCTGGGAATCCAGCTGTACGACGTCCAGTTGCTCGCCGGGCTGGCCCTGGTGCGGCCCGCGGTCGCGGAGATGCAGACGGGCGAGGGCAAGACATTCGCAGCAGTGCTACCGGCATTTGTCCATGCTCTGGCTGGCCGCGGCGTCCATGTCATGACGGTCAATGCCTACCTCGCCGAACGCGACTTTGAACAACTCGAACCGGTCTACCGGACGTTGGGCCTTTCGGCGGGGCTGGTCCGTTCTGACGCAACTCCAGCGGATAAACGGGCCGCGTATGCGTGCGACGTGACCTATGGCCCAGGCTACGAATTTGGGTTTGACTATCTGCGCGATCAGAGTCAGTTGCTGGCGCGGCGCCATGAACCGCTGGGAGATGAATTTCGCCGGCAACTTCGGGGCGAGGCTCCGCCGGACCACGGCGTCCAGCGTGGCCATGCCGTGGCCATCGTGGACGAGATCGATAGCGTGCTACTTGATGAAGCCACCACGCCCTTGGTGCTCGCTCGTGGTAGCCAGTCGCCTGCGTCTGCTGAGAACGCCGCTGTCTACAAGGCAGCGTTGGTCGCAGCGCGGCGCCTCACTGCGGGCGTCGACTTCGTCGACACAGGACTCCCCAAAGCACACTTGACGCGACACGGCATTGCCATTCTTCAGTCGCAGACGGATGATATCCCGCGACAGGGGTTGCAACGCCCTTGGCGCGACTACGTCGAAGCGGCATTGCAGGCCGACCTGCGGTTCCGTCGCGATGTCGAATACATCGTGCGAGACGATCAGATCCTGCTGGTCGACCAGCACACCGGGCGCATCTTCGCAGACCGGTCCTGGCAGGACGGCCTTCATCAGGCAGTGCAGGCCAAGGAAGGCATCACCATCACCTGCGAACAGGAAGTTGTCGCGAGGATCACGCGACAACGTTTTTTTCGACGCTACGACATCTTGTGCGGCATGACCGGCACGGCAGCAACCAGCGGGCGCGAACTCAAGGCCGTGTTTGGTCTTCCGGTCGAGTCGATCGCGACGCATCGCCGTTGCCAACGGCGCGAAGTGCCAGCCCGTCATTTCGCTGATCGAGCCAGCAAACGCGCGGCGATCGCCGAAGACGTGGCCGCGCGCCATCGACGGGGACAACCTGTCCTGGTGGGAACCCAAACGATCGAAGAAAGCGAGATGATGTCGACGTTGCTGGTCCTGCGTAACGTGCCCCACCTGGTGCTTAATGGAAAACAAGACCAGGAGGAAGCGACAATTGTTGGCCGCGCCGGCCTGCGGGGCGCCGTCACGATCGCCACGAACATGGCCGGGCGTGGTACCGACATTCCGCTCGGCCCCGGCGTCCCGGCGCTTGGGGGCCTCCACGTGATCGTGTGTGAACCTCACGAATCCGCTCGCGTCGACCGTCAATTGATTGGTCGAGCCGCTCGGCAAGGCGACCCAGGTTCCTACCAGCGATTCGCCTCAGCAGAGGACCCCACGATCGTTCTGTTCGCACCGCGGCTGGTCGAACCGATGCGGCGCACAGCCGACAACCAAGGCGAGTGCTCCGGCGAGTTGCAGAGTGAGATCCAGCGCGTTCAAAGGCAGGTCGAGCGACTGCGGTTTCAGCAGCGGCAGCAGATGTACGCACACGACGACTGGCTGGAAAACATGCTCCGCGACTTCGCGTCGTAGTCCGGCCGAATCGCCCCGGCACCCTGTCGATGCGCTGGCCGGCGCAAGCGATCGGCCCGGGTTTCTCACCTGCCCCCAGCGCAGTCGGCGGCATGGCGGAGGCAGGAAACCGCGACGCCTCACGCTGCCTGCGCTTGATGACCTTCGTGGTGGACTGCCGCGCGTTGCCTGACCACCAACGGTCATCGCGAGCACGAGCGGCGTGTACCCCACGAAAGGACAGAAACCGGCAAAAGCGCGTGCGTCACGTCCTGGGAGCATCCTCGGAGCACGCAGGTAGATCGACGCTTGGGAATGTCGAATGACGTGCCCGGTGCAGGTGCGGCCTTGAATCGCAAATCGTGACGTACAGTTTTACATGCTGGCGGCGCATGCGCGTTCCGAACGTGCCATTGGCAGTCGCAACACGGCGCCATCCGGGGCTTGGCCCCAGTCAGAAAGCCTGGCGGATACCGGTGATTTGACGGCGAGAAATTGACGAACACGCAGTCGGCGATACCGACATTGAATCCAGCAACCAGTGCGGGAGCAAGTGACCCATGATGTGGATTCCTACGACCACCGAACAGCACCGGGCGAATCGACACGCCCTGATACATGGCGCGATTATCTGGATTACAGCGGTCCTCGCGGTCTCGCTGATCCAGGCCGCCGAGTTCGACGGGTTTACGGAACCGTTCCGTGAGATCGACGTCGCGTCACCGGAACCCGGCATCATCATGCAGATGGCGGTCGGCGAAGGCGAACGTGTCCGAACCGGCCAAGTGCTGACCACGCTCGACAATGACGTTCATGCAGCCCTGTTGGCAATCGCCGAACAGAGTAAACGTACGCAGGGGCGCCTGGACGCCTTGCAGGCAGAACTGAAGCTTCGGCAAGATCGCGCCCAGCAATTCCAAAAGCTCTTCACCCTGGGCCACGCAAGGCAGGAAGAGACCGAGAAAGCAAGTATGGAATTGGAAATTGCGGAAGCCCAAGTCAAAGCGGCGGGCGAAGAACTGCTGATCAAAGAGCTCGAATTTCGCAAGATCAAAGTCCAGCTTGACCGCCGCACCATCACGTCCCCAATCGACGGCGTCGTCACCGAATTGCATCGCGATCTCGGCGAGTTCGTCGCGCCGACGGCTCCGGAAATCATGACGATCGTTCAATTGGACCCGCTGTTGGCCACGTTCTCCATCCTGGGCCCGTACGCCGAACAGCTCAGCTTGCACCAAGAGGTCACGCTCCACTTCCCGGTAAGCAAACGCGAAGTCGTGGGGCACGTCGCATTCATTTCTCCTGTGACCGATGCCGAAAGCGGCATGGTCCGCGTCAAGGTCCGAGTCGCCAATCCCGAGGGAAGAACTCGCAGTGGCGAGCGTTGCCTGATTCAGTTCGGGGAAGAACAAACGCGACCCCAGCCCGAGTCACCGCGAAAACCACAGCATCCAGCGCGTGATACCGATCGGACGAAGTAGCCACCCCTCCCATTCGATTGTCGACTCCCCATGACCATCACACATCTCAGCTCGACCCCCGGCCAAGTCGCGGTACTTGCCGACCGGACCGCGGAACGTCCGCAGCTGATCGCGCTCCAACAGCAGCTCGCCAAACGCGAACGCGAGGCTCAGGACAGCGGTGCGCTGTTGGAACTACTGACCAAGCTGCACGCCTCCGACAGCATGCAGCACGCCTGCCACCTTGTGGTCAACGATCTCCGCGCCTATTTGGAGTGTGGGACGGTGGCCGTGGCAACGCGCCGCGGGCCACGGCGCGGTGCCTCATTGCGGGCGATATCTGGACTGGCTGAGTTTGACGGCAACTCGGAGCTTGCCCGACAATTCGAGTCGGCCTGCGACGAAGCCATACATAATGATCGTACGACAATCTGGCCAGCGGCAACGGATTCGGAGCGACACGCGACCTTGGCGCTGAAGGCCCTTTGTGAACAGACCAAGGCGAACTCGGCAATCTGCACGTTGCTTCGCAATTCCGCGGGAAGCGTCGTGGGGAGTTGGCTGATCCTGGATCTCGACCCAGGTCGAGCAACACACGCGCGTAACCTGGCGGAGGCGTTCGCGACTCCCGTGGCGAATTGTCTGGGAAGGCTACAACGGCAGCACCGCCCAGTGTGGAGCCACGCCATCCGCTTCTTGACGAGCCAGGCGCGAACGCGGATGGGCTGGGGCATCGCGGCCCTGTTGAGCTTGACGCTGGCGGCGATGTTCGTGCCTGTCAGGCACAAGATCCCATGCGATTGCCGGCTCGAGCCAGTCACACGCCGTTTTATCGCCGCACCGTTCGAAGGCACGCTGGAAGCCGCCTTGGCCGAGCCAGGGGATGTGGTCGCCGAGGGCGCCCTGCTAGCGCGATTGGACGGGCGAGAGATTCGTTGGAAGCAAGCCGAGCTGGTCGCTGACCGAGCCCGTGCGGAGAAACAGCGTGATGCCGAACTGGCCGCAGGAAAGTTTGGTGCGGCCCAGATCTCGAAACTCGAAATGCAGCGGATCGATCTTCAGGTCCAACTGTTAAACCACCGGGCAGAGAACCTGGAGATTCGCAGTCCGATCGCAGGCGTGATTACCAGTGGCGATCTCCAACGCGTTCAGGGTGCTCCGGTCACCTTGGGGCAGACGCTGTTCGAAGTGGCGCCGCTGGATGCGTTGGTCGTCGAATTTGCCGTTCCACAAGATGACGTCCGGTTCGTTCAGCCCCGCCTGCCAGTCCATGTACAGCTCGACTCTCATGCCAACCGGCGCTGGGAACTGACCGTCGACCGTGTGCAACCTCGCGCCGAGTTGCGAGAACAGGAAAACGTTTTCATTGGGACAGCCTTGCTCGCTAACCAAGATGGGCAATTGCGACCCGGGATGGAAGGCCAAGCTCGCATTGTCGGCGAACAACGGGCCCTCGGGTGGTTGGTGTTTCATAAACCGTGGGAAGCGTTGCGAATTTGGACGGGGTGGTAACGTGATCGAGCAAGGCGACTATCGTGTCCGCGACGTTAGCAATATTCTCGTTACGCTGCGGCCCGATCTGATTGTTTCACCGCGCCAGGACGGTGGCGACAAATATTATGTGGTGCAGGACCCACTCACTTCCAAGTTCTTTCGAGTCGGCGTAACCGAGTATGCCTTCGCCTCGTTGCTGGATGGCAGGACGTCCATCCAGCAGGCGTTGCGACTCCTGTCCAACGCGATGCCGAATCATCCGTTGTCGCCGCAGGACGCGGCTGGGATCTGCCATTGGCTGCTCCAGTCCAATCTGGCTCACACTCCCGAATCGGCGACCGGCAATCGGCTCGCCGCCCGCGGAACGAAATCAGAACACCGCCGCACGTTGCGGCGGTGCAATCCATTGGTCATCAAACTGCCGCTCGGTAACCCGGACTCGTTGTTTGAGCGTCTGGAGCCGGGGATACGATGGTTGTACTCGCCGCTGGGTGTCGCGGGCTGGTTGCTGCTGACGTGCCTGGCGGTTTTCCGTGTCGCCACGCACTGGACGTCGTTCATCGCGGCGTCGCGCGAGGTCTTCGCGCCTTATAACTGGATCTGGCTGGGCACCGGATGGTTATTTTTGAAGGTCGTTCACGAACTTGCACACGGCGCGGTCTGCAAGAAGTACGGTGGTCATGTGCGCGAGTCCGGTATCTTGTTCGTTTTCCTGGCACCGCTGGCTTATGTCGACGTTACTTCAAGCTGGCGTTTTCGCTCGCGCTGGCAACGGATATTCACTGCCGCGGCTGGGATGCACATCGAGTTGCTGGTCGCTGCCATTGCGGCGTTATTATGGGATCCCACCGCCGACGCGTCGTGGAACCATGTCTGCGTCAACCTGATCCTGATGTCCAGCGTGACGACACTCCTGTTCAATGCAAATCCTCTGATGAAGTTCGACGGCTATTACATCCTCTCCGACCTCACCGGGATTCCCAATCTGAGCGTCAGCGCGCAACAGTACCTGCGCGGCCTGGGGCGACGACTTTTCCTGGGCGTCCCGCGCCACCAACCATCTTGGTCTCCGGGGCGCGCCGCGATCGTTCGCACCTACGCGGTCCTGGCCTTCGTGTGGCGGATCAGCGTGACGGTCACCCTGACGGTGGCGGCATCGGTGCTGTTTCATGGCGCAGGCATCATCTTAGCCGGTCTGGCCGTGGTGCTGTGGCTGGGGCTGCCGACCGGACGTTTCTTGCACTATCTGGTCATCGGACGCGCCGGCGACCGGCCGAACCGGTGGCGCTTCGCCTGGTCGTTTGGCACCCTCCTGACGGTTGTGCTCGGCATCTTAATCATCGCCCCATGGCCCGGCGCATTGCAGGCGCCCGCCATCGTCGCCTACGCAACCGACGTCCCGGTGCGAGCTTCGACGCCAGGCTTCGTGCGCGAAGTGCTGGTGAAACCGGGTCAGCGGGTCGAGTCGCAACAGGCACTGCTTCGACTTGAGAACCCCGAGATTTCCGCGGAGCTGGCCGATCTGAAGCTGGCGATTGCGCAGGCCACCATCCAATGCCGCGTCTTCAAGCAAAACCGAAAACTGGCCGCCTATCAGGCAGAAGTCGAACGTCGGGAATCGCTGGAGCAACAACTTACCGAGCAGCAGGCGGAAGTCGATAACCTGACCATCCGGGCCAAAGCGGGAGGGACACTGATCGCCACCAACTTCGACTCCCTGGTCGGTACCTATCTTCAAACCGGCGCAGAACTCGCCGCGATCGGCGATCAAGACGACAAGAACCTCCGGGTCTCCATCGACCAAGATGATCTGGCGGCGTTCAAAGACAGGGTGGGCAAGCGCGTCTCGCTGATTGTACCCAACGTCCGCACGATCCAAGGACGCCTCCATCACGTCGATCCTCGGGCCAGTCTGCGCCCGTCCCACCTGGCCCTTTGCGCGGTCAACCATGGCCCCATTGCCGTGCGCAAGACGAGCGCAGCGAAGGCTGACAAAGCCGAAGTCGACACATCGCTGGAATACCTCACGCCTCGGTTCTTAGGCATCGTCGACGTGTCGCCGGTTGATCAACGGCAGTTGGCCTGCGGTCAGCTTGGAACGGTCTCGTGTCGTCCCTGGCGTGAATCGATTGGGCAGCACCTGCTGGCAACCGTCCGACAATGGCTCGAGAAGCTGCGACAGCAGGCCCAACCGCTCAGCTAAACATCCGCAGACGCATCGGGTTACCAGAAGCCAACGCCTGTCGCAAACGGGCAGCTTCAAGGCGGACGTTTCGGATCTCCACGTCTCCGCTAGCGCGACTTCAAACGTCGCCCGCTAAGCCCGACTCCGTTTGCGTTGACGATAGTATTTCAAACCGGGTACGAAAAAACAGACGGCTGACATCGCCCCGAAAATCAGGTGGGCAAAGTCAGGAAACAGCGCCATGACGAACGCGCTGAGAAACATCAGCGCGGCTTGCAGGTAGAAGGTTCCCGAGAGAATGCCTGCCTTGACCACAAAGACGATGCCGGCCACCAGACCCAGCACGGGCGAGAGCCTCAGGACCGGCATGTCGAGCATCATTTCAATGTAGAACAGCAAGGCGATTGCGATCATGCTGGCCGCCCAGACATGGGCGATTTGACGTTCCACAAACGTTACCGGCCCCATACGGCGGCGCAGCCACCAGAAGACTGCAGCCCAGATCCAAAGCCCCACCGTCCAAACTACAATGTAGACCCACCGCTGTTGAAAGCCGAACCATTGCAGCGCGTTGGTCAAAGCACAGGCAATGAACAGTACCAGACTGTGCCACATCCAGAGGAGGCCCCAGTTTTCCAGAATGGTGGCGTGATGCGTTTCGCGAAACAACCGCGCCACGACATCCGCGAAGCGGCCGCTACGTGCAGCGATGGGTTCGTCGTGCAGGTAGGCTTCCAGGTCCGCAGCAAGCGCCTGGGCAGAATCGTACCGCAGCTTGACCGGCTTCTGTAGACACCGCAACGCGATGACTTCCAGCACGCGGTCGGCCAGCGGGTTGACAATCCGAGGCGGAACCACGTCTTGATCTCGCAGCATCAGGATGGTTTCGACGGGCGAAGCCGCTTGAAACGGGGGGCGTCCGGTTAACGTCTGGTAGAGAATGGTTCCAAGGCTGAAGATGTCGCTCCCCGGCCCCGGCGGCTCGCCACCGCCAGCCGCCTGCTCGGGCGACATATACGACGGCGTTCCCAAGATCGCGCCGGTGTGGGTCAAGCTATTGGATTCGGTGAGGGTCTGTTTCGCCAACCCGAAATCCATCACATGCGGATCTCCCTGGTCGTCGATCACGATATTGGATGGCTTCAGATCGCGGTGCAGCACACCGCGGCGATGCGCGAAATGAACGGCGGCCGCAACGGCGGCGAGGATCCGCGCAGCTTCGCGCGCTGGCAGCGGCCCTTCCGCAAGACGTTGCGAGAGCGTCTGCCCTTGCAAGAGCTTCATGCTGAAGAACGGCTGGCCGTCGATGTCGCCGACTTCGTAAACGGGCACAATGCCCGGGTGGTGCAGGCCGGCAGCCGCCTCGGCTTCGGCGCGAAATCGTTCCCGATCGACGTCCGACGCAAGTTGGCCGCGGAGGATCATCTTGACGGCAACTTCGCGGTTCAGGCTGATTTGCCGCGCCCGATAAACCACGCCCATGCCGCCGCGGCCGACCTCTGCTAACAGTTCGTAGTCACCGAAGCAGCATGGCAGTTCAAGCGCCAAGGTGGCATTGTCATAGACCGACTCGGCGACATTTGCCTCGGCCAGCGAACCGCTACCGGCCGCCTCGGCCACCATGACGGCCCCCCAGAGCTCGCGCAACTCGTCCTGCAGATCCGGGTGCGCTTCGCAAATCTGCTCCATATCAACGGACAGGCCACGCTGCGCGTCGTCCGTCATCCTGGTCAGCAGGCGGGCAAGTTGATCATCGCGGCCAACGGATTCTGCGTCGCTTGTCATGGCAGTTGGTCTCATCGATATGCGTCAAGTGAGCGAGGGACGCACACCGTTCTTGCCCATCAGCTTTCCTGCTTCGGTTCGTCCAGTAAACCGCGCAGCCGGCGAACCGCACGCAGATACCGCATGCTCG
>JAUIHJ010000147.1 GCA_030432015.1 bacterium | reverse complement strand
CGTGTCTTCCAGCAGGCCGTCTTCTTCCAGTTGCGCGACGGTTCGCCCCACGATGCCGTCGATCACCTTGATCCGATCGAGGTACCGGGCATGGGTATAACGAAAGACTGGCGTGTCCGGAAAATAAGCGGCCAGTTTGACCGTCGCGGGATCGGTCTGCGTTTTTTCGTTCTCGAAGACGCTTCGATTGAAGTGCAGCGAATTTTCGTGCGACTCGGGATGCGACTGCATGTGAAAAAACGGCTGGTCCTTCGACGGTCGATTCCGCCACGATGCGTTCTTCGACGACTCGTCCCATACTCCCGGCCCTTCAATGGCGTTGTAGTCCTTCTTGCTGTTGTTGGTGGCGTAGTACCCAACGTCGCGGAGATACGCCGGAAACATTCGCAAGCCTGCGGGCATGGGAGCCGGCCGGTAACGTCGATGAAACTGCGTGCCGATGCGCGGTCCGTAACAACCGGTGGCCAATGTTGTGCGGGCAACCGAGCAGACGGGCGCATTAGAGAACGCGTGATCAAACGTGAGTCCGTGGGCGGCCAGCGCTGCGATGTTCGGCGTGCTCGCCCCGCCCGCAAAAAAGTGGTCCATGTAATGAATCGAGTTATCCTCGGATACGATCCAAACCACGTTCGGTCGTTCGGCCGCGTGCACCAATGCCGACAAGCCAGTCGCCGACAAGCAGCAGGCCACCAGCATCGTCGCCAGGATACGAACAGTCATGCGGGAGATTCCTTGAATTGGAGGTTCAGAGGCGGTTCAGGCGAGCATCCGCAGGCAAACACTTTTCCTGGTGTTCACATTCAAGCGATCGGTGGCGTGGTTGATGGACGAACCAGCCACCCCCGACGGACGCGTCACTGAGGAGCATCGTAGTCCTGACCGTTGAGACTGTCGATCACCGAAGCCTGCCAACGGTCCAGTTCCTCGCCCATGGCCGCGACACGGCCGGGATGAATCCCCGCCAGGTTCTTGGTTTCCAACGGGTCGTCGCCCAGTTGGTACAACTCCCATGTGAGCTCGTCGGATTGCGCCTTCCCGACCTGGATCCGGTGTAATTTCCACGGCCAATCGAGCCACGCGGCGTGTCCGGCGCGACGGTCGGCAGGAAACTTCGTTTTGATCTGCGCCGCATCCAGAACGAGTCGCGACTTGTCATGGTATTCCCGGCCCGCTTGTTGCGCGGCCAGTTCCTCGCGCATCCACTTGTCGCTGGGCGTGGAAACTCCCGCCTGCTTCATGTCCCAAAATCCCATCCCGCGTGGTCGACGGTCCATTGTGCCATCGATTACGGATACCAGACTCACGCCATCGAGAACAGGCTGGGAGGCGGGTTCAATCTCGAGCAGTTCCAGCAGTGTCGGATATATGTCGGTCGTGTTGGCGGCGACCTGTGTGACGCGCGGGGCTCTAATTCTGGCGGGCCACTCAATAATGGCCGGAACTCGCAGGCCACCTTCATAGATCGAACCCTTCTTCGCCCGGCCGCCGGAACTCTCCGGGCGTAGCCCGCCATTGTCCGACGTATACCAAAACAGGGTATTGTCGCTGACCTCGGCCTCGCGCAGCGCGGTGCGTAGTTTGCCAACGGCGCGATCCAATCCCGTGATCTCGCCCAGCCAGTCGGCTTGCTTCTTCCCCGCGTAGTGCGCTCGGTCCTCGGGTGCCGCGCGGTGGGGACCATGAGGCGAACCGAACCAAACCACCGCCAGAAACGGTTTTTCCAGCTCGACCTGCTGATGAATGAACTCAATCGCCGCGTCGGCCGCGATCAGCGAACTCTCTCCCTTGATTTCGACCGCCGTTCCTTCGCGGCTGAGCACGGGGTCGTTGTCGTAGAAATTAAAGGCCGAGAGCCAATGGTCAAATCCGCTACCGCCAGGATTGACGGGGCTGCCTTTGAGCACTGAGCCCAGATGCCACTTGCCAAAGTGGCCCGTCGCATAGCCGGCCGCCTGGAGACGCTCGGCAATCGTGATTTCCTGCGGCCGCAGTGGACGCCCCCACGCAAAGCATCCGAACCGATTGGGGTGCCGGCCGGTCAGCACGCTGCCGCGGGTCGGTGAACAAACCGGCGCGGCGGCATAGAAGTGGTCAAACCGCAAACCGGTTGCCGCCATTGCGTCCAAGTGAGGCGTCTGCAAGAGCGGATGGCCGTTGTACGCGGTATCGCCCCATCCCTGGTCGTCCGCCATGACCAAGACGATATTGGGGCGCGTGACCTGGTCCGCGAGCAGTCGCTGCGTCAACATGCATTGTGTGATCACGGCGACGGCAACCAAGATCGCCTGTGTCGCGATTCTGAGTGATTCATGCCGCGGGAGCGGGAATGACCGTCGGCTACCTGCCTGTACGATGGCAGCGAATTGAAACATGATGGATTCTCCATTTCTCGTTGCATACATCAGCTCATCCCACGCACTATTCAGCAGATTCGATCCATTCGCGATTAAATCGCGCGACGGAGAGCCGCTGAAAAGCGAACCCATCGGCACCGCCCCGTTCGTAAACGCAGTAGATCGTTCCGTCTGGGCCGACCGCGAGATCCGTGTAACCGCTGACACCCGGTTCCAGCACCTTCGAGACCGGCCACGTTTCACAGTCGTCCTCGCTCAGTCGCACGGTCACGTTCTCGCGATGCCGAAACTTGTGCTTGCCGTGAAAGCCAGGATTCTCATGGCTATCGGGATTGGTAAATACGAAGGTGCTGTCGTTCTTCGCAATGGGCTGCGGCAGATGCACGACCCCTGCCATGCAAATCGGCTCGTACAGTTTCTCATGGAAGCGAATTGGAGACCAGCCGGTTGCACCGTCGTCGCTATCAGACAGGGCCCGCCGGTAGTTTCGACTTTCGCTGCGAATGTTCAGCAAGACGCGGTTATCGGAAAGCTGGACGGCGACAGTTTCGCTGGGATTGATCAACGGATCGGGATGCTGGCAGACGATTTCACCGGCCTGCCATGTCTCGCCATGATGATCGCTATAAATGACCGAGACTGCGGAAGGCCGATGTTCGCGGGTGGCAGTCGATAGCCAGACAGGCACCAGCAACCGGCCGTTACGTAATTGAATCCCGTGGCCTGGTCCAGTGGCGAGAACATGCCAAGCATAGTCCTTACGGAACGGCTCGAATGCCTTGGTGATCTCCGTCGGCTCGCTGAAGCTAACGCCGTCGTCGTCGCTGTGCATGTAGAAACACTGATGGTAGTTGATGCAATATAAGAAGTGGATACGTGGCGAGTCGCGATCCACAATCGCCACGGCATTATTCACCGTCTCTTTCCCCGCATCGACGATACGTTGCGGCGGTGACCAGGTGCGGCCGCCGTTCGTACTGCGGCACAAGAGGATCTCGATATCCGCCCAGTCCGATCGGCTGCCTCGCCGCGCTTCGCAGTACGCCAGCACAGTCCCTTTACCTGAAACGACGATTCCCGGCACGCGAAACGTCTCGTACCCACTCTGCCCGGCATGAAACAAGTCGGTCTTATCGAGCATCGGCTCGCCGGCAGAGATCCCAGGCGCCGCGAGTAGAATTGCAAGGATCTCGAACCACCGACGCATTGTCACTCCCGCCATTAGCAAGCTCCTTACCAAACAGACACCTCGCGCATCACGAGCCATGTGCCGACCACAAGGACGATCCTGCGAACGTGACCAGTATGAACCCTCGGGCGCACCATTGCGAGTTGGGCCCATGGAGCAGCCCAATCTAGCCAACCGCAGTTCGACGGTTGCGACCGGTACCGCGTGCGATGCCCGCAAGTCGAGTAAACTTTGTTCGAGAACCGTCACCCATTGTTTCCGTCGGCCGGGTGCAGGTGATGTGCTGCAGACTCGTGCTCCAGAACGAAGCAAATCGCCGACCAGGGCATCCACGGCAGCCAACGACGAAACGGGATTGTTAGCACGATGAGTGTTAGCAGGATGGGTACAACGGAAACAAAACTCGGTCATCTCGACAGGCACGATGAAAACTGACATCATTTTGTTTTGACACGTTCCATGCCTCGCGCTGGAGCCCGGCGAGGATGCGGCAACTCCGGAGTCAAAGCGCCGGCGGACGCGCGTGTTCCGCTCAACCTAAAGGATGGTATTGTGAACCAGTTCTGCACGGCCAGTTTCGTCGTGGTTGCCATTTCCCTGTTTTGTGGCGAACTCGTCGCGGAGTCGAACGATCTCAGCCAGTACTTTCATCAGGATGGCCCGCTGGCCGGAACATTAAAGTCCGATACGCCGTTGCCCCTTTATGATGCCGATCCAGATCATCTGTGGAACCGGATGTTCGCGGCGTTCTACATCCGCCCGCGGTTCCTGCCGGCAACAGAAGACCTGCCGGAAATGGTCCGTTACGAAGGCGGCGACGTGATTGAGTTTCTGGCCTGGGGCAAAACGGAATACTGGTCAAGCGAAGCCGTATTGCGGAACGTCGGATTGCTGCTCGATGAATTCCTGGAGGACGATCATGCGCAATTGATCGTGGAGCCCCTGCAGCGCGTGGTGATGCAGCATGACCTTTGGGCTCCCTATGATCACCTGATCGATCTCAACAACCGGCGCATCGGTGACCTTCCGACACGGGCTCGCCGCAGCACGTTGTGTGCCAAGTTGGCGAAGTGCATGCAACTGCTGGCCGTCTCGAGAGACGAAATCAATCAACTACCTGACACATATACCGTCGCGGTAAAATCCGGCGTCTTCGTCCCGCAACATCACTCCGATGCCGCACGGAACTATCTTCCCCACGGCTTGCTGTCCGACACGCATGAATGGACGGAGATTGATTTCTATTACCCGAACATGCACGAAGACATCATGGACCGCTTCATTTCGTTGCACGCTCGTTCCTTCCACGGCAGGTCGCACTACCGGATCTTTTACCGCTTCCCGCAAGGCCGTGAACAGGTCGTCGCGTACCTCGCCGAATTGCAAGAGCAGGGAATCGACTGGAAGTACTCGGCCCAATTTGGATTCACGCGGCTCCTGCCGGACGCGCCTCAGATTCCGCTGGGAACCGAGGTATTATTATTGCAACAGATGATTGCGATGGATGACCAACTTCGGCCCGTGCCGACCAACATCGTCGAGTCCGTACAGTTTCGCGCTTACCTCAACGTCGATGGTTCACGTGAGCCCGCAACCAATACGGGAGTCGGCATGAACGTGCTCGATTATCGCCTGCGGCGGCGCCTGCTGTTTGACGGCTTGAAGGCGGGAGGGCTCGCACGCGAACCCGAGGATGAACCGCAGTACCGAGTCGCGATCGGTGGCTCCAAACCGGTCGCGCCGGACTGGGGATATGAAGGCAAGACCGTACTGTTTCAGCAGTGTGCCGACTGTCATTTGGGGCGACGCCTGGAACGGTTGGGCGTGGCCAGCATCCCATCGATCATTCATTCGGGAGGATTCGATGCGGGTGCCCAGATGGGTGTTGCCCGTGCGTTGAATCCCGACCAGATTGGCGCGCGTGGCAGACGCGTCGCACGTTACAAGTCTCGCCACGAAAGCTACCGGCGATTGCTCGATTACCTCGGTAAGTGATGCGTCGATGACTCGGCTGCGTTGAACACAACTCCCCAGGCCCCCACGGTGCTGAATCATGATCCGTCGCTTGCCGCTGCTTACCTTCCGACTTTTGATTCTCGGCACCTTGGTCGGGTGCTCAAGCCCGTTGGTTCGAGCCGAAGATTGGACTCAGTTTCGCGGTCCGATGGGGCGAGGCGTTTCCGACGCGGTGGGATTGCCGGATCGCTGGAATGAAACCGACAACATCGCCTGGAAGACACCGATCGCCGGACGTGGCTGGTCGTCACCCATCGTCGTAGGCGACCGCGTCTTTCTCACGACGGTGACCCGTGATACGGGCAAGCCGGAGGATGCGAAGCCGGGACTCTACTTCGGCGGCAACCGCGATAAGCCGGCGGATACTCCCCACGCATGGAAAGTCATCTGTCTGAATCTCAACACGGGAGAGGTGCTTTGGGACAAGCCATTGCATCAAGGCAAGCCGCAAACATCGCGGCACATCAAGAACAGCTACGCATCGGAAACACCGGTCAGTGACGGCGAGCGGATCTATGTCTTGTTCGGCGACGTCGGAATGTACTGCCTGACGCTCGATGGCGATTTGGTGTGGGAAAAACCGTTGCCGCCGTGCAAGACCCGCTTCGATTGGGGAACGGCTGCGTCGCCGGTATTACACGACGGGCGCCTGTATTTTGTCAGCGACAACGAAGAGGCATCCTACCTGGCCGCGATCGACGCGAAGACCGGTGAGCAGATTTGGCGCGTCGACCGCGATGAAAAGTCGAATTGGGCGACGCCATTCATCTGGGAAAACGAACTGCGGACCGAAATCATCACACCAGGCACCGGACGCATCCGTTCCTATGACCTCGGCGGGAAACAGCTCTATGAATTAGCCGGGTGTTCCAGCATCACCATCGCCACGCCATACTCGGCACACGGTCTGCTGTATGTCTCGTCCGGCTATATCAACGATAAGAATCGCCCGATCTTTGCCATTCGTCCCGGCGCAAGTGGCGACATTTCCCTTGGCGACGACGCAACGTCCAACGAATTCATCGCGTGGTGCCAGCCGCAAGGAGCACCCTACAACCCATCGACACTTGTCTACGGCGATCAACTCTATGTTCTGTACGACCGCGGCCTGATGGCTTCGTACGACGCCCAGACTGGCGAACTGATTTACGAGAAGCAGCGGATCCCTCAGGGACGTTCTTTCACCTCGTCACCGTGGGCCTACAACGGCAAGATCTTTTGCCTGAATGAGTTTGGCGCGACGTCGGTGATCAAAGCCGGCCGAGACTTTCAGTTGCTCGATGCCAACGAGCTTCAGAGCGAGGAGCTTTGCATGGCAACTCCAGCGCTGGCTGGCCTGCGTCTTGTTTTGCGCACCGGCGATGCCGTCTACTGCATTGGTGGGAAGTAGGGCAACACGGACACCACGCCGTGGCGCGGCGCCCCGTTGGCGTGTCGCTTCCACACCTAAATGACCGAAGGCAATTCGGCGACAATCCGGGATCGGCTCGTTTATCGCCGCCCAAGAGATTCAACTGCGGAAAAACCGCCTGTCGGCGAAAAACGTGCCTGTCCGGCTGACGGGGTGTGCGCTGCTGAATCGCGCTCGGCCATTTAGCGGGCAAGACCAGCCCGGCGCCGCAGAAGGGATTCGCATTTGCTGGCAAAAGTACTCTGAAGCGATAAGAGCTGACGCCCGTAGGGGCGCATGAGGAAAGTCGACACAAGAAGATCGTCGCTCGGCAGCGCGACATCGAAGACTCTTTTCCGAAAGCCTTTCTCCAGCTTCACGCGCAGTCGCCGAAACGCATCGTGCTTGACGTGGACGCTACGGATGATCCTCTTCACGGCCATCAAGCGGGCCGCCACTTTCATGGCGACTATACGAGTTACTGCTAACTCCCTTTGTACATCTCCTGCGGTTCGCACTTGCTGCGTGCCAAGCTGCGTCCATCGACGTCGCAGCCAGGTGGGCACGCGCTCGCATCCAACCACCCGCCAGAGATCCCTAACGGCCGGCCATGTGAGAAATGCGGGTTAGATTTCTGTAAGCCCCAACCGGGAAGTCATAGATGCAAAAAGGCCTCTCGTGTGTAGATGGATCGTGTCCACCAATTCATCACCACCGACCGTCTTTGCTTTCAGGTTTCTCATTGCCGCCTTCGAGGCATCGCTTTTCGCAACGTGGAAACTTGCCGTCATGCGACTGTCATTGCACGACAATGGTTTCGGCAATTTCATATCGTAAATACGTTATCGTGTTTTAGGGTTCTCGTATTGAATAGAATCTGTTAACCTTCTGAAGAAGCGGTTCCGAACACAATCGCGGAAGTGCTGAAGGAATGGCAAGCACAATGACGAGAAAAGCCACAAATCGGAAAACGCTGACCGCCACTACAATGGAAAGCGACAAGGCTGCACACGGCTGGACATTCCTGACCAATCATGCACATGTGTTGGCGGTGCTTCATTCAAACCCTCAAAAAGTGCTTCGCGAGGTCGCCATCGAGGTAGGGATCACCGAACGGGCTGTCCAGCGGATCATTCAGAACTTGGAGGAAGGCGGCTTCATCGAACGGGAACGAGTGGGAAGGCAGAACCGTTATCACATTCTCAAAGGACAGACGCTCCGTCATCCGGTTGAGGCGCACCGAAAGATTGGCGACCTGCTCAAGCTGATCACTGGCGCCTGAGCCAATGCAATCAAACAACATCGAGACTGCAGAATGAACGGATCCGCCGAGTCGCCCGCGCGCCTGACGGCAACGGTGGAAGAAAATGTGCTCGCCCAGCATGAACACCAGAGAACACATCCAACTGTTGGGTCGGCACTGGGGCGGAACGCGTTGAACGTTCAGGGCGGGGTCTACAAGTTTGAGGCAGGGCAAGTCTGCGGTTACGATCCGGCACATGGTCAGATTGATCCCATCGAAGGCACGGCCATGACCGTTCGAACGTCGCCCGGTACGTTGCCGCCCGTCTAACAGCGTGTTGATTTTCTCCGCAATCGCGCTATATCTTGTGTCAGCACGAATGGAGGTTTGAATGGGTTTGGGACCACGACGAAGCGAGCAGCAGGATGCGTTTCGGGTGTCAGCCGATAAACTCGGAATAGGCCCGCGAAATGCGTTCTTTGACCGCTTGAACGAGCTACCATCGGAAATCGAGTTCGACTGGCAGCTGGATGCGGCCGTCGAGCCGTATGATCAGAAGACAGACCGCAAGGGTCTGCCTCCGAGCGTCGACTTCCGGATGATCTTCCGCGGCAATGGCATTCAACCTCGGTCCGATCATGCGATCCTTGCCGGGCGCAGGGACGCCAAGCCGCTTGGCGGCCCTTGTCGCAAGGCTTTTCCTTGCTTATCTCGCCATGAATTGGTGTGATACGGTCTCACGATGCCTGACGAAGCGACTGAGAAAACTTAATTTCGGAAATCGAACAATTCCATTCTCCGCGGCCTGAACAGGCCCGGCCTCGCCGAATCGCATATCGCCTCACAAATCAACACGATGCGAAGGAATATTGTCACGTGCAGCATCAGTGCATCACAGTAGCCTTTGTGGAATCAAGCGAACCGTCTTACGGAATGAAATATGAGTCGCGAAACCAGTACTGACAAGAAGAAAAAGGGAACATCGGGAACTGGCGCGCTATTGTCAGCTCCGAGACAGGACTTTCTGGCGTCCATTGTCGTCTTCCTTGTCGCCCTTCCGCTTTGCATGGGTATCGCTATTGCCTCGGGCGTCCCGGTTGCGGCCGGTTTGATCACGGGCATTGTCGGCGGCCTGGTTGTCGGCTGGTTTTCCGGTGCTCCGCTTCAGGTCAGTGGACCGGCGGCCGGTTTGACAGTCATCGTCTATGATCTCGTGCAACACCATGGACTGGAAGTGCTCGGCATCGCGGTCTTGATTGGTGGTGCTCTGCAGTTGATCGCAGGCCTGTTGCGTTATGGCGGCTGGTTTCGAGCCGTCTCGCCGGCAGTCATACACGGCATGCTTGCCGGTATCGGCGTTTTGATTTTGTCGAGCCAGTTTCACGTCATGGTGGACGATGCTCCCAAAGGCAGCGGCCTCAAGAACCTCTTATCGATTCCCGAAGCGATTCAAAAAGGGCTGCCCTTGCCCGAATTGGGCACTATTGAGGAGCGAACTTCGCGGCGTGATTTACTGCAGCAATTCGGATCGTTGCACGAGCAGCAAGTGCAGCTTCGTGAGTTAGCAGGCGAACGGATTCCGGTGACTTTGCAGGAGCCAGATCAATCCCAGATAACGTTGCCGCTGCCGGATAAATCACAACTGGAGCCGCTTGCGACGATGCAGCAGGAGTTGGCCGATCGGCTCGATGCTCTGGTTTTGCAATTGGACGCCAAGGGTGTATCCGAAAAAGTGCGTGATCCAGCTCGCCTGAAAGAAGCAACGACCGAGTCCCTTAAGCAAAGCCGAATCGCTTTGAGTGACTTGCGAGACGGACATGCCGAACGGGTACGAGCATCCCAAACAAACGTGCAGCACACGCTGGAAGATGTGTTAGCAGAACTTAAAAACCATGATTGGGCAGCCAAGATCGGCTTGCTGACGATATTTGCGTTGCTGCTTTGGAAGGTGTTTGTTCCGACACGATTGAAATTGATCCCTGCGCCACTGGTGGCAGTGGTTGTCGCAACCGCTGCAACTGCGATGCTGAAACTTCCCGTGCTCTATGTGGAAGTGCCTGACAATTTGTGGAATGAAATCCATTTTCCTTCGCTGACCGTGCTCCAGTCGGTTCCGCTGCGCGTAGTGCTGCAGGCGGGAGTTGTGCTTGCCGTTGTGGCCAGTGCCGAGACACTCCTCTGCGCGACGGCGGTCGATCAAATGCAATCCCATACTCGCACGCGATACGACAAAGAACTGGCGGCTCAGGGCATTGGTAACATGATCTGCGGCTTGCTGGGAGCATTGCCCATGACGGGTGTCATCGTGCGAAGTTCCGCCAATGTCGATGCAGGAGCACGAACACATCTTTCAACGATTCTGCACGGAGTATGGTTGCTGGTGTTCGTGTCGATGCTCGCCTTCATGCTTCGCATGATCCCAACAGCGGCATTGGCCGCGATGCTCGTTTACACCGGTTATAAACTGATCAACGTCAAGGCAATCAAAGAGTTGCAAAAATACGGCTGGGGCGAACTCGTAATCTACGCCGCAACGCTGGGAACGATTGTATGCACGGATCTGTTGACCGGCGTATTGACGGGCGTCGCGCTATCAGCGTTAAAGCTTCTGCACAGGTTTTCACGTCTGAATGTTCGGCTTGAAGTGGACGAGGAGCAGCAAGTTGCCAATTTGATGCTTGAGGGTGCGGCTACGTTTGTTCGGCTCCCGTTACTCGCAGCCGAACTGGAACGTGTACCGAAAAACGTAGAATTGCGCGTGGACTTCGAGAATCTTGACTACATTGACCATGCCTGCCTTGACCTGCTGATGAATTGGGCCAAACAACACGAGGGCAATGGTGGATCACTGGTCATCGACTGGGAGTCGTTGCACGCGAGATTCCGAGGCGAGTCAAAACCGAATCAGCAGCCGGACCGGAGAACGGTCGCCTGAGAACAACGCATGAAAAGCCTCCAAGACGCATTACCTGGTGTGACCGCAGAGATGTCGCGTGACTACGACGACCGCCATGCCGCAGTTTCCCATGCGACTCCACCGCGGGAACAGCCGCTGCAAAAGCGGCACGGTAAATCGTTGCCATCCGTAGTACTAAAATGAAATCAATAGAAAATGTCCGGGGCCGCGGGTTGCTGAAGCGGACGACGATTTGCAAAGATGTACTCTGTCCCTTAATTTCCCGCAATCCAATAGAGAAACCATGAGCGTCTGTTGCGGACGACACCCCCGAGCATTCCGGTGTGTCCGCGCGGGGGCTCTCAACGAGGAACCGAGCGATGCCGCTTCCCATGACCTCCAACCAAGTGCTTGATCGAGAGTTCCTCGAGATTCGAGCTAAGATTCTTGATCTAGCGGCGTCTTTTGATCGTCTGGACCGCGCCGACGGTTCAGTGGTTGGCGATCCACGACAGAGCTTAGTTCAAGAAGCATTGTCGGTCCTCTCATCGACGCAAAAAGATCGCGCTGAGCAGATCCAGTTGCTCTTCTCCCATCATTACGAAGATGATTGGCAAGAGAAGTTCAATCTCCCGTCCGCCGCGAAACTTCGAACGCGTTCAACCTGAGAAAGCGGCAATACGATGTATTATTTCGATCCACACATTCACATGGTCTCGCGCACGACTGACGACTACGAGATGCTCGCCAAAATGGGTTGCGTCGGGCTAAGCGAGCCGGCATTTTGGGCTGGCTTCGACCGAGGAAGCGCAGAGAGCTTCCGTGATTACTTTCGCCAGCTTACCGAAGTCGAGCCAAAGCGAGCGGCACAGTACGGAATTCAACATTACACATGGCTCTGCATTAATGCCAAAGAAGCCGAGAATGTCAGCCTCTCCAGGGAAGTCATCGCGATCATCCCGGACTTCCTCGATTGCCACAACGTGCTTGGTATCGGTGAAATCGGCCTGAACAAAAACACCAAGAACGAAGCCATCATCTTCACGGAGCATCTCGAGTTGGCCGTAAGGTACAATCAGCAGATTCTCATTCACACGCCGCATCTCGAAGACAAATACCAGGGCACGCGCATGATTCTCGACATGCTCTGTGACGACAGTCGCATCGATCGCGGCCGTGTCCTCGTCGATCACGTAGAAGAACACACGGTGCGTCACGTCTTGGACGAAGGCTTTTGGGCCGGCATGACTCTTTACCCGACCACGAAGTGCACGCCGCAACGAGCTTGTGACATCATTGAGATGTACGGCTCGGAACGCCTCATGGCCAACTCTGCCGGCGACTGGGGGCCGTCGAAGCCGACGGCTATCCCGGACTTAATTCTGGAGATGAGACGGCGGGGACACCCAGAGAGCCTGATCCGCAAGATCGTCTACGAGAATCCATTGGAGTTCTTTAGGCAGAGCCAGGGCTTCACTTTCAAATCGCCCGACGCCGACGACGCGTCCACAATCAACGACAGAACCGCCTCGGAGCCCAAGTGATTTCTCTGGTCACGTGCGAGGCTTGCCGGGCAGGCCTGCCGATGAAGACAGAAGCTTGCGAAGGCTTGGGCTTCGATAGCCTGACGAGGTTGGATGACAAAGTACCCTTCGGGCGCGGCACTGCGTTAGCGGTGGGCTG
>JAUIHJ010000146.1 GCA_030432015.1 bacterium | reverse complement strand
ACTTCGATGCCCCCAGTCACGGGCTCGAACGCCGCCGCCGCATAGTTTCGGATGGGTTCTGAATTGATCTCGATGCTGACATCTTCGGCTTGTTGGGTGAGCGTGACGGCGTCGGTTTCTGGGCTGCCCGAAATGATTAGCGCTTTGCCATCACCGACGACAATTGGATTGTGCTCAACCAGCGTCGCCGGGGGCTCACCCGTGCCAGCGAGGAAGTCCCAAGATCCGATCTGCCATTGATATTCGTCGGTGCTGTCGCTTAGTCCCAGATCGGGGATGAAAGCCCAGTCCAACAAGTCATAGTAGGCGCGTGCCGTGGCCGTCAAATCGCCCGGCGCGGTATGGCTCCACGAACCGGATGCGAAACGGGAGGTTGATGCTTGGTTGACCACTCCAGTTACTTCGACGCCCCCTTGCACCGTACCGTACGCCAGATCGAGTTCGGCACTCCCGGTAAGCTGCGCATTGATAGACGGATTGAATTCGAATGAATCAATACGCAGGCCTCCGCTCGTAATGGCCGGCGTGATGGCCATCATGTGCGCGTGGCCGGCGGCTGGGCCAAATCCTACTTCCGCGCTGACGTCAACCTCCGCGGCGACAAGCCCGCCCAGGGAGATCGGAATGCGTCTCTGTCCGAGCGGGATGTTGATCGTCAGTTGAGGGTCCAACCACGCATTACCGCTAATGCCGTCGAATAACAGATCACCGCTAAGATGAGGCGTCAATTCCGCGAAGTAGCTCACCGATCCCGCCACACTCACGTTGCCAAAGCTGGCGCTAAATGGTTTCGAGCCGCTTCCCGAGTAAGAGAAAGCATCTTCGTAGACGGTTCTCCCCAGCACGTCGGTATGAACCTCAAATTGATATCCCGACGTATTGACGAGGCCGTCGGGCGCCGAGGTAATGTGGAATGTAGAATCGACGGAAAAGCCGGTCCTCAGATTCGCAAAGTCCAGCAGCGGGTCGCTCAACCCGGGCACGGTCCACTGCCAATCGGCTGGGGTGGAAAATCCAAAGTCAAAGTGATTCAGGGTCACGTCAATCGCGTAGCCATTCGAATAATCATGCGTCGCCGTGAATGTCGTCCCGGAACTCGATCCGTCGCCAGCATCTTGGAACCAGTCTGGAAGCGAGAGAATGTCGACGCTGCGGGACAGTGAATCGCCGACCGACTGGCCTTCGTACGCACGCACCACCAGGTTCGTGTCCGTGCCGAGTGAACTCATGTCGAACTGCCCCGTCCAACCACCGGCGGGATCGTCATCCAAGACGGTCTGTCCACCCAGCTGAAATTCAACTCGGCTGACGGTGCCCGCCGACTCGTCGATATTCGCCGTGTAGATATTGGCAACCTGAGGCAATCCAACCCCAGCGAGAAAGCGGAAATCGTCGTGCGGGGAAGTGACGTCCAGCACGTCGATTGCCAGCAATTGACGATCCTCCAGCGATTCGCGGTGCAGAGCCCGGCGGGTATTCTTTCTTTGCTGTTTTCGGTTCCGTCGTTGACGTGCTGAGATTCTCGACTTGATCTTGGTGAGCAGCGTCATTGCTATCCCTCTTCGTGAAAGGCAGGTGGAAACAACCGTGACCTCATCCCTGGAAACTGGCGAGCCGCTCAACCGTCGTGTTCACTGGCGAATCGTCGCGTCGCTCATCCTTGACTTGACGTATGCGGGGATTTGATCTCTCTCTACCCAGGCAATCCGGGAATGTGGACGATCACCGCCAAGTTTTTCCAAACGATCTCACACTGGCCTGATAGGGCTTGTGCGAGAGACCCGTTCACGAGCCAGAATTCCCCCTGGGGCCACGACTTGAGGGTAGGACTGTCGTCGCGGCGCGAATCGAGGGAATCTTGCAAAGGAACGAGTGGCGCGCGAGCACTCGGCAGCGTTCCACCCGGAACTGGCGCGGAGTCAGCTCGATTGACGTGGTGACAACACGCGAGCGGCAGGCCTTGCGCCTGCGGCAGCGTCACGGCGGCTAAATGGCCGCGCGCGATTCAGCAGCGCACCTCGTCAGCGGGACAGGCACCTCGTTCGCCGACAGGCGGTTTTTTCCGCAGTTGAATCTAATGGGCGGCGAAAAACGAGCCGGTCCCGGATTGTCGCCGAAGGGCACTCGGTCGTTTAGTAGGTGAGTTCCGTCCCAGCATAAAAGTTGATGCCTGGCTGGAAGACGGAGATACCGTTTGCAGTGCGGAAATCAAAGTGTTCTTGATAATTTCGGTCACCGATGTTCTCGCAACCGGCGACGCACAACAGGCCGTCGTGCAGTTGCCAGAAGCCGCGCAGGTCGACAACAGAAAACCCGGGCGTCGGTGACTCGCGAAGACTCTCAGCGACCCGATCTTGGTTGTCGACAATCCGCACGGAAACTTCGACCCCCCAGGCCGAATGGTCATGCTGATGACGGAGGCGAAGGCCAACGCGTGATTCGAGGGGCGCGATACTCGGAAGCGGCTCCTGTGCGCCGCCGGTTGTCCCGCTAAAGAATCCACGAGGCAAGCCTGGTACACGGACGCTGGGCGAACCGGAGAAACCTTTTGTCGTGGCGAATTCGCCGTTCCGCGTGTGATCACGGCCTTCGACATACTTGCACGTGACAAACGGCGTCAGCCACGGGAAAATGTCGATTTCGGCATGTGCCTCGGCGCCGGCGAACGTCGCAAGGCCGGTGTTCACATACTTGAGGCTAACTTGCTCGATTCCCCCTGACGTCGGTCCAACGACACCTCCCTGATTCTCAAACGTAATGTAGTCCCAGGCCCACGAGTAATAACCCCGTGCTCCAGCGCGTATCGGCCCTTCGTCGTACTTCAACGACAGGTCAAATTGCAGGAGGCGTTCCTGATCCAGGCGAGGATCGCCCGTCACGGTGTTTAGCCCGTTTTGCAACAGAAACATAAAGGGTTGCGCGGCATACAATTCGGTAAGTGTCGGTGCACGCTCGGAATACCCTGTCCCGATCATTGCAGTCCAACAAGGATTGATTTCGTATTCGGCGGTGAGAAAAGTGGACCACTGACCGAAGTTCCTCTCGTAGTCGTCGGTGCCGACGACTTCCGCGTAGGTTGCCTGAGGAATGTCCAGGCCGACCAAGGTCGTGGCCAACGCGTCGTCTTTGACGTCCGCATGGGTGATGTCACCACGCACACCCGCTCTGATGACGAAGCTGTCATTGAGCGGATTCTGATGTTCGAGAAACATGCCCGGATTGACGGCGGTCGAATCGGGAATTGGTGAATTGCGATCCTTGAACATGATAGGGAGCCCGAGCCTGGTGCCACTGGCAATTTCGTTTAGCTCCTGTTTGACCAGGCGCATGTCGAAACCTGCCGTCCACTGCGGGCATCCCTCGTCTCCCCAAGTCGTGGCGGTCCGAAATCCGGTGGACATGGAATCGACATCGGTGAAGCCAACGTAGTCGATGACATCGAGGAAGGGGAGCTGAATCCGTTTGCTGGGATTCTGTGCGTTGCCCTCGAAGCGCGTGCGGTTATACCAGGTCTCCATCTCGAGCCGATCGAACAGCGCCCGATCGGTGACGACGTACTCGACTTCAATGCCATCGGTGACGAGGTAGTCCATGTCGAAGGCATAACCTGGATACTCGACATTGGTCTGATCCAGCCGAAGATAGTTGACTTCGATCGAGCTGTTGGTGGCCAGGTCCCGCCCGTAGGTGACAAGCCAATCTCGCGAATTGTAGCTCGACGGTATCGGCGCGTTGTCGCCGGACTCGTAGTCGTTGCCGGTCCGATGCCCGTAGCTGACGCGAGTACCCCAATCGGTGCCACCGGCACCGATCGTCTGTCGTCCCGCCCATTGATTGCCGTTGGTGTTGTAGTCGGCAACCGTTCGCCCGAAGGACGCGAGCCCGTCTTCGCTGCGCGGGGACGGTTCGAGTTGGAATTCGATAAAGCGATACCCGGGGCCCAACCGCGACGTGTACGGGCCGGGCACAATGACGACACTTTCGATCAGACGTGAATCGATTCGACTGACCATCGTGTCAAGATCGATTCGCGCGGGCACCCAGTAGGAGCCGTTACCGCCGACGGTACCGATCGCGCTGCCTCGAATTCGCGGATCATTAACGAGAGTTGCCCGTCGTTGATTGGTTGTGCTGAGGGCGTCCGGCGATTTATTGATCAGGTCGCCGAGATCTTTGGTCTCCCGCAGGCGGGCCGAGGCCGCCAGCACAACGTCGACGCTCGACGGCGCGGCATGCAAACGCGATTCCATCAAGACGCTGCGCGGCAGGCCCGTCCCAAAGAGGGACCAGTTGAGACTGGCGGCGACGGATGGTAACGGCGTGGCTAATGGCACGCGCGAGATTGGCACATCGGACGGAAACGGCTGCTCGAGCAGGGACGCCGGGCGGAGCCAGTTGTCGACCGATTCCGCAATCCACCCGTTTTGATCTGCGTCATTGCGTGCGTCTGTGGCGACGTCAACGTCTTGATCACCGACGTGAAGCTGTCGATGCTGGGCCGGCAGATGCCCGACCGGGGCGACCAGTAGCAACGGAACCAGGCACAGCCAGTGGCCCCAGCACATAATCGGCCCCTTGAATTTGCAGGCCGGCGGTGGCATGCCTGCTCGATATCATCGAACGAGTCTGCGGTATTCGATTAATCGTCATTGTTGCCAGGGGCACTTGAGTCTACTCGTCGTTTCCGGCTTGAGTAAGTCCTGCCGCTTCGCGACGGATGAACTCGATTTCGACGTCTCGGGGTTGATTCGCTTCCATCCAGGCCACTCCCTGCTGATAGGCGGTTTGGGCATCGTCTTCCTGTCCCAGCCGCTGCCGCGCCATGGCCAGGAAGAACAGATCTCGACCATTGGGGATCCCGCGGAGCTTGATGGCTTGTTCCAGCAGTGCCAGGCTTTCTTCGAAGTTCTCCGCTCGGAAGTGTGCAATCGCCAGGGTGTTACAGTATTTAGGACTTGCCGGGGCGGCCACGCACGCGGCGTGTGCGGCATCAACCGCTTGTTGCCGCAATCGCACGTCGAGATTGGGACACGTCGCCAGGAACCAGGCGAAGGCATCCTGGTATTCAGGGATCGAAGTCTGCGTCAACAACGCCTGCCAGATTTCGCGAGCCCCTAGGAACTTTGTTGCCGCCATCGCCGCTTCACCGCGCGTATAAAGCCACAGCCCGTACTGGTTGTAGACATGGGCTTGATGCGACGCGTATTCAAGGTGTTCCGGATCGGCGTCGCGAAGCGCCTTGAGCCGATCAAGGGCGACCTCGAAAACGTCGGCCATCCGGGCGTCAGTGGACGCGCTGGCAAACGCCGACAACGTCAACGCAAGTCGCTCAAGGATCTGGTGATCGTGTGGGCGCTGTTCGTGGAGCTCGCCCAACACTTGGACCGCCATCGACAACAGTTCCTGAGGATTGTCTTGTCCCTCTTGCCACTCGAGATCATCCAAGGCAATGCCCATGGCGCCTTTGCACCGCCCATATCCCAGTTGAAACTCCGGACGGTCTCCGTGCGAGGCGACCAGTTGGCGGTACAATTCGTGTGGTCGTTTGAGCAGCTCGTACGCCGTGCGGCTCTCGCCTGCGTCAATCGCGGCGAAGCCTTCGTTGGTCAGGGCCATCGCGAGGTTGGCTTGGTAGATGGGGACGTCCGGCCTCGCTTCATGCAAAGCCGCGTAGCTGTCCGCGACTCTACGCATCGCCTCCCGCCGCTCGGCATGACGACCGTGCTTGCGATGGAGGTTTGCCATCGACGCTGTGACGGAAGCGTGCGTGTCCAGAAAGTCAGGGTGATCGGGTGCCGCACGGACTAGCTCGGCGAGAATGGCTCCCGCTGCCTCGTACTGGCCAATGGCCAACGCATCGTCCGCATGCTCCTCATGGCGGCGGCCAAGTTCAATCTTGGCAATCGCCAACGCATTGGCGAATTCCTTGTTGTCTCCATCCAGTTCTACGAGTCGTTTGTATTCCAGTTCCGCCAATTTGATCTCTCGCATGGACGAAAGGTTGTCGCCGTCCCTCGCCAACGCGATGCCGCGCTCCAACCGCGTAGCGGCCAGGATTTCTCGCGCGCCGGTTGTCGTTACGGCGAGGCTCCCGAGCCGCTCCAGTGCCGCGTCAAACCACGCGGCTGCGTCGTGGGATCGACGTGCCGCGGACATCAACTGTCCCAGCTTGGTTTCCGCGCGGGCGATCTCTACTTCAAGCGACGTGCGGTCGTATTCTCCGGACAGGTTCTGGAAGCGGTCAACTGCCTCCAGGTAATGCTTTTCCGCCAGCGCCATACTCGCTGCGTCGCCCAAGGTCTTATACTCATCAGCGAGCCGTATTTGGCCTCGACCTTGCTCGAACTCCAGGCCGACATCGTCGCTGTACGGTTCGGCGAGTTGTTCGTAATCTCTCGCCGCTTCTTGCAACAGCCTGACGCGTAAGGTCTCGGTCCCAGGAAAAAAACGCAAGGCCTCGCTGGTTCCAGTTACCCAGCGGTCAATCGCATGGCGCGCATCGGCATATCGCGAGATCGCCTGGGAGTGCCACTGTTTCTCCCGCTTCCTTGCCCCATCCACCATCGTTGTGGCGGCACCGAGGGATACCAACGCAACCAGCAGACCGGCAGCGATTGCCAGCGTGCTCCTGCGGTTATTTCTTATCCAGCGGAACGCTTTGTCCCACATGGGTTCTTCACGCTCGTAGGCCTTCGGGCATTCGCCGGATAACCACAGCTCGATGTCGACGGCAAGCTCAAGCGCCGTCGCGTACCGGTCGTCGGGTCTAAGACTCATGGCCTTGCGGCAGATGGCATTCAGTGGCTTGGGCACAAACGCTGCGACGTCGCGCGGTGCTGGAACCTCGCCTGTATGTACCTTCACGAGCTGTTCGTGGCGATTCTTGCCGTCGATCGAGGGCTTGCCGGTGAGCAACGTAAAGAGCGTCGCCCCGAGGCTGTAGACGTCCGATCGTCCATCAAGATCGCGCCATGTTTCGGGCTGCCTGCCAGCATGCGGCGGACTGGCGTACAGCATGTTGTTTGCCTGTTCGGGGCTCATGTATGGGATCGTTCCTCCGATGCTGTTGCTCGACCTCTCCGCGTCAGCGCCGGGGCGAATCCAGTTGGATTCCGGCTGCCGATCGCTTCCAATCTCCAGCATGAGGGTCGCCATTCCCCAATCGACCACAAACGTTTCGCCGAAGCGGCCCAGCCGAATGTTCGCCGGTTTGATGTCGCAATTCAGAACGCCGCGACTGTGTGCGAAAGCGATCGTGTTGCAAACATCAATGAATCGCCTCAAGTAATCACGCAGGGCTAAAGGCTGGTTAGCCAGCGAATGGGCCGGTGCCGTGGGGGCCTTGGTCTCATGGGTTCGTGGCGCGGCATGTTTTGGGGACTTGCCGTTTGCGTGGAGCGACGCGATGCCCTCTTTGAGGTTGATGCCCTCGATCAGACGCATTGCATAAAACGGGCGATGATTGGCCTGTCGACCGCATTCAAACACAGGGGCAATCCCTTTGTGCTCGAGCTTTCCGGTGATTTGAGCTTCTCGGATCAGGCGGCTCGGAGCGTCCTCTGACGCGTTGCTTCCGGCGTTATCTCGATTTACCTTGATCGCGACTTTTCGGTCGAGCTGACGATCATGCGCTTCGTAAACAATGCCCAGCCCTCCCTTTTCCAACTCTTCCCAGTTTCGGTAGCGTTCCGGTCGGGACGCCAGCCAATGATCCGACTTGGACGTCCCCGCGTCGGCTGAGTCGTCATTGGAACATGGATTGTCTGCCGGCTCGCTTTCCGCGTTCGTTGCGGGACGAGACGTGACAGAATCATGTGGCGCGAAGGCTGCGGTTGTGTGCTCGGAGAATGCCGCTTCAATCGCGTTCGCGTACTCGGGAAACCGGGCGAGGTAGTCACTCCGGCCAACGGGCATCCCATGTTCCAATCGCGCGTCCAAGTCGGACAAGATGAGTTGCCGCAAGAGTTCGGAGCTGTCAACAAAGTAGTCGTCGATTCGAGGTGGATTACGAGGGTTCCAAGCGTCCTCGAATGCGTTGCAGATCTGGGATAGGCGGGCAAACGCGGCGGCGCGCGTCACCGGGCGCGAGTTGCCGGCGCGTAGTTCTCGGTCTGCTAACTCTGAATCGAGCGATTCAAAATTAGCAGCCGCGCCTTTGCGCAGCTCGGCGAACGACGCCGTTGATGATTCGTCCAGGCTCGCGACACGTTGCTGACCAAGGTCTGTCAGGACCAACTCCTGCCGATCCGTTTGTAAAAGCAGTCCGTCTTGCTGCAGCTGAGCAACGAGTGCTCGAATGTCGAATTCTGGCCCGAAGCACCGTACGAAATCACCTTCACACACACAGTATTGTAGGTGGATCGCCCACAGAACGAGCATCCTGTGGCGGTCCGTGAGGGGCTCCGCGTATGGCCAGTCGTTGCGGTTTGGGTTCGTCATGGTCAAGACCTGTGGCAAAATCGAAGTTGCTGCAAGGCGACGACGGGGACGGCGGGACGCCGCCGGACGTTGCAGGATCTCTGTCCTCCTGGTGGGCCAGCCGGGGGCGCGCCGGCCGAATACCGACGAAGATGGTAAGGGCGAATTTATTTGTCGGCAAATGACTCCGACCAGGTCAGCCGCACCGTCTTGAGCTGCCGCTCGACGCGACGGAGTGGGCATTGCCTTTCCGCGGCGATCTCCTTGTTCTTCCAGCCCTCCAGCTTCAATACTGCCACTTCCCGATGGTCGTCATCAAGCTGGTCCAGAAGGTGCTCCAAGCACTCCTGTGACTCGGCTTCGAATTCCGGCGTTGGTCCCTTGCCGACAATGTCTTCGATCGTTTGCTTGCCGGGTATCCCCGCTTCACCGACGACGCGCCCCGCACCTCGCTTCTGAGCCTGACCGCGAGCTCCGTAGTCGGCCGCCTTTCGTGTTGTGATCACCACCAACAGTCGCCAGAGATTGTCTCGGCTTGTCAAATCATGAAATTTGTCGGCTTGCAGCCCGGCCCAGAAACTCGCCATCGCGCTCAACGCGGCGTCTTCACCATCGGCGTCACGCACGAACTGCTTGTTCAGCTTTTTGCGAGCCAGGCCGGCGAGGCGGCTAAAATACCGCTCCCACAACGCAGCCAACGCCCCTTCATCGCCCGCCTGGGCGCGCGCGATAAGGTGTGTAATCGAGCCGGATTCCTCCACCCAGCACCCCCCTTGCAATTCAACACGAACGTTTACGATGTGTCTTCGTTATACCTTGGAATCCTCGTCGAACAACGGTCAACGTATCAACTTCGAGGGACTCAGCGTGGGAGTGGCATCAGCGGGGAAACCCGAGAACCACGGACGACGCGCGCCGCCGACAGGGGGCTCGAACGATGGTGGACCGCGTCGCTATCTGTGATATCGGTCAAGCCGCCGTCGATCCGCCAACGGTGTTGCCTGCGGCGAATCGATCGCGTCATCTGGCGTTGATTGGCGGGTGAGTGGGCCGCTTCCGGATCGACTTAGTAGACGTTTTCAAGAGCATGCAATATACATGTTCTCGAGCGAATCTGGTTCCGGATGGAGCATGATTGGCTGATTGCAGCGCGACAATCTTACTTTTGGGTGCGCAGACGACGTGGAGCGGTCGATGAAGCAAACGCATATCAAACGGTTGAGAAGGCAGGGGCATAGGGGCAGACCACCCCGGTCTCGCCAGCCACTGTTTGAGATGCTTGAGCGGCGCGTTCTATTGACCGGCCTGCCAGGTGGCGATGTCGTGGGTGGCGACAAGTATTGGTCTGACCAGGTTGATGCGTTGCAGCGAGCGGCGATGGTCGGGCCGATGGACGTGTCCACGATGGCAGGGGAGGCAGCGAACGCTTCTCCCACGGGGGAGTCCTCGCAACCTGAACGGCAGCCAGGTGAATTCAACCCGCCAAACGTTCCGGTCATCGAGCAGATTGATCCGTGGGCATGGTTTGAATCATTCGGTGAAGTTCCCAGGATCGCGGTCGCCGCGTTGGCAACTGAAACGATTCGCGTTGTTGATCCGATCGTGGTCGGCCCGCGGATGGCAGCCAGCGAGTGGGTTGTACAGCTTACCGGCGAGGCAACTGAGTCATTGCGATCCTTGGGATCGGCAGGCAGGATGCTGAGCTCCGGCTCCGCTAGCTTCAGAGTCATTGCCGGGCTGGGATCGCCTGGATTATTGCTGGTTCGAGCGGCAGCGGCGGATGACGCGGACGTGCGGGCGGTGCTCGAGGCAAGTACTGCCATCGAGCGTTTTAGTCGCAACTCGATCGTCGAAGGACAGCGAACGCCGAACGATCCCGAGTATCAAGGCGGACTACTAACCGGACTTGATAACATCAACGCCGCTACTGCCTGGGATGCGACGACCGGCAGTGTGTCGGTCGTCGTCGGCGTCGTCGATGGAGGGATCGACGTTACGCATCCCGACCTCTTTCTCAACATCTGGCTCAACCAGGGTGAAATTCCTCATCCGCTGCGCGCCCGACTCACGGATACCGACGGTGATGGTCTGATCACGTTCTACGACCTGAACAACCTCCGCGTTGCCAACACGATCATTGTGAATGCGACAACTGGCGAGGCCGCCTCCCAAGCAGAGCTGACCACCAACACGCCTTTTGCAACCGGGGTCAATGCGTCCTTCGTGAAAGACAAGAACGGCAACGGGATCATCGATGCCCTCGACCTGTTGGACGACGTCAACTGGGCGGATGGACGGGACACCGATGGCAATAACTTTTTTGATGATCTCGTTGGAGTGAACCTCCTCAGCGGTCAGGATGATCCTCTTCCCAACAATCGCCCCCTGGATCCACTGGGACATGGCACTCACGTCGCGGGAACGATTGGCGCGGTCGGCAACAATTTTCACGGCATGGCCGGTGTGAATTGGCAGGCGTCGCTGATGCCGCTTCGGATTCTGAACACCAACAACCAATCGGATGCGGCGGCGGCAATTCGCGCGATCAACTACGCCAAGCAGATGCGAGCTGATTGGAAGGTCGGTGCGGACAATCGCGTTGAATCCGGCGCGAACGTGCGGGTGCTGAACAACAGTTGGGGGCAGCCAGGTGGATTCGAGCAAGCCTTTGAGGTGGCGATCGGTGCGGCCGGCGACGCGGGAATTCTGTTTGTCGGCGCGGCGGGCAACGGCAACATCCTCGGCCGTGGCGTGGACAACGATGCCACACCGTTCCACCCATCCAGTTACCGCGCGGACAACGTGATCGCAGTCGCGGCCTTGTCTGGAAGTGGCGATAAACTGGCGCCCTTCAGTAATCTTGGGGCGACTTCGGTCGACCTTGCCGCGCCGGGGGTTGGCGTGCGCAGCACGCTACCCGGCGGCCGTTTCGGTCCGGCAAACGGCACCAGCATGGCGGCGCCTCACGTAGCGGGTACCGCGGCGCTGATCTGGTCCGCATTTCCCGAGGCATCGGTGGCTGAGGTCAAGGAGGCCATTCTTGGCTCGGTTGATCCGATTTCGGGTGGGACGGCGGTCTTGTCGACAGGCGGAAAATTGAATGCCGGAGCCGCCCTCAATGCGGATGTCTTTGCACCGGCGGCGAGAGTCATCGCCCACGAGAACGTCACGACGGCCGGCGGCCCGTCAACGGAGTTTACCGTGGAGTACAGCCATCGCTATGGAATCGACGCGGCGACGATTGGCGACGACGATCTGATCGTTACGCGCCAGTGGGGACCGGCGGATGAAATCTTCCCGACACTGAGAGCCGGCTCGATCGTTCAACGTGGGACTGCACTCACGGCGACCTATGTGGTTGCCGCACCCGGGGAGACTTGGGATCCGCTGGACTTTGGTGATTATTTGATTTCAACCGTCACTGGAGCCGTGGCCGCGGCAGGCAGTGACCAGGTGATCAATGCCCGAGCGATCGGCTCGTTTAACGTGCGCATTGCGGATCCCGCAGTGTTGTATGTCGACACATTCTCCGACACACCGGGGGCGGGCTCCTTGCGCGACGCGATCATCGCGGCCAACGCAGCAGCACCAGAGCCACACACGATTATTTTAGAACGTGGTGTCTACACGATCGACATTCCACACGAGCCCGATCCAAACTCAACCTTCCCCACTCCCGACCCCGCTCTCTTTTGCGGCGCCGCTGTTCACAATACCGGCTGGTCCAACGAAACCACAGGTGATTTCGATGTAACAGGGGCGATTACGATCGTCGGCGATCAAAACGACTTCACAATCATCGACGCCAAGAGATTAGACCGAGTCCTTAAGATTCACACCGGAGCGACGCTCAATTTGCAACGTGTGTCCGTGACCGGAGGACTCTCGCCGATTGACCAAGGCGGCGGCGGTATCTTGTCGGCAGGAAATCTGACGCTTCAAGAGGCAATTGTCCGAGATAACACCGCATTGGGGCGATCGGAAGCCGAACCGATCCGCGGTGGAGGAATTGCTGCGTGGGATGGCACCACCGACGTTTTGCAATCCTGGATCGATCAAAATGAAAGCAATTTTGGCGGCGGGCTGTTCTACTGCGGCACCGCCGAAGGAACCACATCACAAAGCACCCTGAGCAAGAATGTCGGCGGCGGCCTTCATTCGCACTCGGACGCCGATTTAAGTGTTAGTAATTCTACGTTTTCCGCGAATGAGCAAGGCCGTGGTGCGATCTTCAATGGAAAGCTAGATGGCGTCGTTGCAAATGGCAACAGTTACGGCGGTTCGATTAGTGCAGATGGACGGTATGTGGCTTTTTTGTCAGATGCAAGCAAGCTCATCCAAGGCGATTCAAATAACGCCGGGGACATTTTTATCCAT
>JAUIHJ010000145.1 GCA_030432015.1 bacterium | reverse complement strand
GCGCTGACGGGCACGGTGACGCGTAGCAATACCGACATCGGTTCAGCGTTGATCGTGACGCTGGCAAGCAATGATGAAACGGAAGTCCGTGTTCCAACGTCGGTGGTCATACCGGCTGGCCAGACCGCGGCAACGTTCAGTGTGGAAGCCGTTGATGAATTGCTGGCCGACGGGGACCAAGTGGCGCAACTGACCGCCTCCGCGGACGGTTACAGCGGAGTACCGGTCGACGTGACCGTTCAAGACAACGACCTGCCGCTGCCGGGCGCGTTGGCACCGACGGGAACGACCGGCGACACGACTCCGACCTTCAGTTGGGATGCCGTTACAGGCGCAACGCACTACGAGTTGTGGGTCTATCACGTCAATACGGCAACCCACAAGATCGTTTATGAAAGCGGGCTCGCGGCCACGACGTTCACGCCCGCGACTCCATTGCCAGGAGGTAGCTACCTTTTCTGGGTCAGGGCTCACGCGACAGGCAAAGTGAGCTCATGGGCAACGGGTCAATTCGTGCTCGGCGCCAGCCTCGCTGCGCCCACGGTAACCGGCCCCAGCGGGAACACCGCCGATTCCACACCGGGATTCACCTGGCACTCGGTTGCCAATGCGGCGGGCTACGAACTGTCGGTCTATCGCGTGACAACCAACACTCACCATGTGATCCACAAACCGTCGCTCGCGACCAATGCCTATACGCCGACGGCTGGCGAGGCCTTAAGCAACGGGCGCTATCGATTTTGGGTCCGGGCGATCGATGCCAGCGGCAATTTAGGTCCCTGGAGCGCCGGCATGGAGTTTACCGTCGGCGCAGTTCCCAACGTGCCCACGATCACCGGCCCAACGGGAATTGTCGCCGACGCGACGCCAACCATCACCTGGTCAGACGAGGGTGCCGACCGTTATGTCTTGTGGGTCACCAGCTCGACGACGGGACAACGTGTGATCTACGAGACCAATGTGACCAACAATTCGTTCACGCCCACCACGCCCCTCGCGAGCGGCCGCTATGTCTTCTGGGTACAAGCCTGGGGGGCTGGAACGTCAAAGGGCTGGAGCGCGGCTGCCACATTTACCGTCGGGACCATCCTGACGCCACCAACTGTGATCGGCCCAACCAGCAATACGTTCGACACGACTCCCACGTTCAGCTGGGAGGCGGTGGCCGGAGCTGCCCGTTACGAACTCTCGGTCTACAGCGCAACCACGAACACTCACAATGTGATCCATGAAGCGGCACTGACAGGAACAAGCTTCACCCCTGCGACGGCGATGCCGAGTGGCCGTTACCAATTCTGGATGCGCACGCAAAGCAGCGATGGCCTGTGGGGGGAGTGGAGCAGTCGATCGGATTTCACCGTCGCCATCCCCGAAGTTCCCGTGCTGGTTGGTCCGACCGGGAGCATCGCTGATACCACACCGACCTTTACATGGGGCACCGCAACGGGAGCCGTCAGATACGAATTGTGGGTCTATGATCAGACCACCGACACCCATAAGGTGATTCACAATGCGCATATAACGGCAACCACCTACACGTCTGCCACGCCTCTGGTCGTCGGCCGCACCTACTTGTTCTGGGTCCGGGGCATCAACGAGGATGACCTGGAAGGGGCATGGTCGGACTTCTTTCAGTTTACGATTGTCTAAATGGTTGGTGCAGCGCAGCGCGAATGCAAGCCCAGATCGGTACGTGCGGCTACGGCAAGGTCGTGCGACCTCGGTCCAGCACCAAATCATCCGCCCGAGCAAGAGACCCCGTAGACTTCCGTACCCGCGGCAGCGAACCACGACAAGATGGTTCCTCGAAAAAACGTGGCTTTCCCTCGCGGCCTGTATCGACCTCAACGCGGTGATGCGGGTGCGACGGGCGTGACAATCGCGTTCAGGATCTCTTCGAGGCCGGACCTAAAGGCGTTCCCCGCCAGTTCATCGAGGACGTCGATGAGAACCCGCGACTGGACCGAGCGGGCCTGGCTAGGCGACACGGCGACGTGATCCTGATACTTGTTCATCACCGTCACGGGCTCTACGCGACCCTGGGGGCTGGGCGTATTCGATAACGATTGTGTGGTCTCGACGACCGGATGCCACCAGGGAACCAGCAGGGCGTCGACGCCGTGGTGCACGATTGGCGAGTCGTGAGACTCGCGAAACGCCGCCAGATTTCCTGACCCAGGGTGCTCGCTGGCTGACATCGTTGACGCGACATTTTCCCCGGCGCCCGAGCTCACGCTATTCAAGAAGTTGATGATCTGAAGTGGATCGTTCGGCGTGGCGAATCCGTCTCCGTTGACATCAACAAACGGCGGGGTTTCAAGGCCGGCAACCGACGGATCGGCAAGCGATATCGCACCGTGTTTGTTGAGAAAGTTGATTGCCACGAGTGCGTCAATCGGCGCGACCACGCAATCGTTATTCACATCAAGCCGATCGCGCGGGTTCTGATGCGGCGGACTATTCTCGATCACAATCACTGCGTCTTGAAACTGAATGGATCCCTGGCAAGGGCCGTCCCCTTCGCTTGGACAGACCGCTTCGTCCTGCCCAAACACCCCCGAGTCAAACAGCGGACTTTGGTCGAGATCGTGCGGATCGTCGGCCGCCGCTTCCGTGGTTGGCTCGGCAGCCAACGTCAGGATTCCCGCATTAACGGCCGTCATGGCCCATTCCACTAAGAGTACCTCACCTCCACCGGTGCCGTCCAAGAGGTTTGAAAAGGAGCCCAGCAGGTCGATTTGATCGAAGACGCCATCGCTGTTCGTATCAATAAGGCCTGTGCCGTTGACGGGTTCGGCTCTCGCACCGAAGACTCCCTGTGGAGTTTGGGTATTGTGCAGAAACGGCGTTCCTTCGTTGGTCTGAGGATGCGTGACAAAAGGCAAATCTGCAACGAGCGAGGCCAGCGCTCCGTCGAAATTCAAGTCAACATAGGACGCGAACACGCCGTGCTGTGATCCCGCCGGCCGTATATCCTCCACCAACAGCTTCACGACGAAGTCCTGCCCCTCACGAATCGTGTCGATCTCAACCGATGCCTCAATTCGCTGCAATGGAGTCTGCGGATTTCCATCATGATCGAAGAACGGATAGTGCTTCGGTCGCTCGAAGGTGCGGACAATCACTCGCATGACGTGATTGGGAGGTTGGGGATCGACATTCGTGACGTTCAGCGTTTCCACGGCACTGGTATGTTCCGTGGCTGCGACCGTAATGTTCACCACCTGGGTTTGGTCGAAAACGCTATCGGGCTGGCCGGTGATGGTAAATGTTGCCGAATTGCTGCCACTGGGGATCGTGATCGAAGCGGGCACCGTCGCCTCGCCGCGATCGCTGCTGGAAATGGCAACTTCCAGGGAACTGGACGTTACCGAGTTGCGCGTAACCGTCGCCTGCGTGCGACCGCCATCTTCGCTGATCTCAGCCTCAGCAATGGCTAGTGTCAACTCCGGAACGTCGTCGTCGACGACGCGTAGTGTTCCCGTCGCATCCAGATGCCCGGCCGCCGACGCGGTCATCGTCACGACTTGCAAGCCATCGACGACCGTATCGTCAAATGCCGTAATCAAAAAGTCGACGGATGCCTGGTTGGCGGGTATTTCGACGCTCGCCGGAATCACAAGTTGGTTCGCTGGGTCGCTGACCAAGGAAACCGCGAGCGCCGTGGCCAGATTCTCGCCACGGCGTGTGATTGTCCCGGTCGTTGCCTGATGATTGCCACTCTCGGCGACTTCATCCACCGCGAAGGCAAGCTCGAGTGTTTTCTGCGCACTGCCGAGATCAATGCCACCAAACACCTGGCTCGATGACACGGTGACGACATGCGATCCTGGCAATGTGCCTGGCGACTTCTCAGTATTCTGAAATTCCAAGAACTGGCTGGTTTCTCGGTCCGCCGCAAGAAGGTCTTGATCGCCGTCGAGGTCCATATCAGACAGGCGAATCGCGAGTGGCGAATTTGGTGGCGAAATGTCCGCAGCAAGTTCAAACTTGCCGAGACCGTCATTGAACAAAATGGCTAACCCGCCGTCAGATTCAATGGTCCCTCGATAGGCGACTGCCAGGTCGGGATCTCCGTCGCCATCGATGTCACCGATATCGACCGATGTTGGCAACGTGCCGACCGGCAGCGAAATTGGTGTCGCGAACGTGCCATCGCCGCGATTTGGAAGCACCACGACCTGGTTGGAATAACGCGGCTGATTGTCTGGCCCGCTGGAGACCGCCAGGCTGGCAAAGACTAAATCCGGGAATCCATCTGCATTCAGGTCGGCGGATCGCAGCGACTGGGCTCCGGTCGCACCATAGAAAGGGCCGGGCACGAGCAACCCGTTGCCGTCATTCTGCAGCACGCGAATTCCGCCGCTGAGGTTTGCGATGACAGCGAGATCGACATCTCCGTCTCCGTCAAAATCACTCGCCGTTACACTCGTGAGACGCCCCCCTTGCACAGGGCTATCCAGCAGCGCGGTAAAGGTGCCGTCACCATTATTCAGAAAAACGGCAACGCGTCCCAATTCTGGCAACGCCTCCTTGTTCGTGAGCACGGCGATGTCCACAAAATCATCGCCATTGAGGTCTGCAGCAATGACCCCGCGCAGACTGTCGCCAACATAATAGGAGATGGGGGCGCTGAATTGACCGTCCCCCAGATTCAGCAGGATGCGCAAATCGTTCGCAATCACTGCGAGATCGAGTGTCCCGTCACCGTTGAAATCGTCGGCAACGATCGACTGCGTGAACTCGTCATTGAAGTGCGTGGAATTTACCGGCTGGTCGTCGAGCAATTGATCCGGTGCGCGAGCATACGAGCCGTCGCCACGATTTCGGTAGACGCCAATGGCCTGCGTGACACCGTCGGGAACGACAAAGTCAGGGTATTGGTCACCGTCCAAATCAAGAAACGTAGCCAGTCCATGCGGATCGGAAACAGGTAGTCCCTGGGACAGGACGTAGGAGACCTCAGCGGGTGACGTCGGCTCCCAACCTTCGCGCGTCGCTTGCCGCACCGCGTAACGGCCGGGCTGAACGTCTAGAAACTCGTACAAACCCTGCTCGGCGAACGGATCGATCAACCCGTCGCCATCGAGGTCGCGGCTTGCGGTAACTTGGGCTTGCACGACCGTGCCCTCGGGCTGGAGTACGAGTTCCATCGCCACACCATCGATGCCGACTTCGTTGCTGTCGCGCAGGGCATTTCGATTGACATCGTTGAAGACGCTCCCTCGCAACTCAGCCGGTTCATGTGGTGCCAGGAGCTGCATGGCTGAACTCAGGAATGAATTCGTACGCGCCGCGTCGAACAATGGGTTTGCGTTCTGCAACAAGTGGCTGCCAGCACCCAAGGCCTGTAGCGCCAAATTCCAGCTTCCCTTGAATGCGTGCCAGTGCGTTTCGAGGGTGCTGCCCCATTGCTGTACGACAACGCTTTCTACCAAATTAAGCGGACTGAGAATTCCTTGATCCTGCATCGCGTCCCACATGCGCTGGGCGGCCGCCGGTGCGAGACTCCAGGCCATCCCTGCGTAGTGAGGTGCGGCGACCTGGCCAGCGAAGAGGTCCGACCCATCGTTCGCGGGTCCCAGCCCGCCGACGCCAAATGGTACATACGGTATCGCCACATCATCGCCGGGGCGAACGGGAAACTGCGAAAGAATCGGTGGCTCGGCCGCAGAGGCACCGAAAAGGGGATACGGTGCCTGGTCGTAGTGGGCGACCTGCGTGGCGGCGGCCGCGGGCCGGTAGGAGTCCCAGTCTGCGCCGTATGCATCGATCCCGATCGGCTCGACGAAAACCCACAGCAGTTCGTCAATGAACCCTGATCCGTTAAAGGTCTGCAAGTTCTCGAGGTCGATGTGCGGGATGGCCGGCAAACGCCCCGTGGCGGCGACATGAGCCAGAGCAACGAGGACCGCTTCACCGCCGAAGAAATCCCAGCCATTGGGCAGAAGCTGCCCGTCGTCACGAAATCCGTGGCTGATCGTCTGATCGGGCAGCGTGGCGGCGTTCCAGTCGATCTTGCGAATCGCCTGCTCGAGTTCTTCGGTAGGCAGGTCCAAGGCCTCGGCCGCCAGCAGCGTACCTAATAATCCGATGACCGAATCCACCGTGGAATACTCCGTGTGAGGCACGATATGCGGCGGACCCACCAGGCGAATCGCGTCCGCAATCACGACTCCGTCCGCGTCATCCGTCAAGGTAATTTTCGCTTCGCCCGGGGCGAAGTCATAGACTCCGAGACGGTGCCATTTCCCGCCACCTTGCGTCTGGTCGACGACTTCGCTTTTCACACCGTCCAGGGTCTCGATGGTGAATCGCGCGTTGGTCGCGTGCTCCGAACCGTCAACCCATCGTGTGAACACCTCGTACGTCCCGCCACGTGTGATGCGTGGCGTCCACTGGACCTTGGCGTCCCCCGTACCCGCGGCAATCTGCAGATGGTCCTGGCCATGACATCCTTCCACAGAATTTGCGGATTCCCAATCGCCGGAAACGACTTGAAACTCCGAGGATTCGTTGTCAATCACGAAATTCGTGCGAACGAAGTGTGGGAGTACGCCGTGGAGGCTGTCGTTGGCCTGTAGTTCCAGCAGCGCGCTGGCGGTACCCGAGACGATCTCCCGCGCCGCATCAACGGAAATCACTCCCAACTTGGCGGCAACGGCCGCAGCAGCGGCTTGTCCTCCAGATGTATTAACGCCGTCGAAGTCGCCTTCTGGAAACGCGGCCCGGTCCCGTGTCAGCCCAGTCGTCTCGCTGTAATTGCTTAACAATGCCGCGTAGGGCCAGAGAAAACCTTCCAGGTAGCCGAGGTTGGGCCCCTGAACCTCGAGCTCAATGCGCTTGATCCTGACAAACGATCCTGCGTCGCCAACAATCAACCAGTTCAGACCTTGGACTTGGTTCGGTGGGTCTTCAAGTGGAATCCGCAACGATACCGGCCCGCCGGTGAGGAATTCGGAATGTGTGAAGACCTTGTCTTTCTCCGGATTGACCAATTCGACATCGAATCGTCCCTGCCCATCTTCAATTTCGAACCGCAGCGACGTGGCTTGATACTGGAACTCCGCCTGGATTCGCGCTGGAAGCAGCGCCTTGAAATCCAGCGGCTGACCTTCTCGCAGCGCATGATTGACACTGTTGAACATGCCAGCGAAACCAGCATCGGTGAGCGTGCGTGCTTCGACGAAGCCCGGCCCAAGGTCCACGACGCCGACCCCCGCCGGGTCGATCTTACCCCGATCGCCGCGCACGCGATTGAAGAAGGCGAACTCTTCCTGCTCACCTTGGAGCGGCAACGCTGTATAGTCGTCGACGAGTACGGTGTAGGAGACCTGGGTATCGACTTCCCCCGCATCGACCTCGGTCGCAGTCAGCGGTTGCGTCGCCAGCCCGGCTGCGGAAACCGTGAACACAGCCGATCCATCACTGGTGTCGCCGTCCTGGCCGGCTCCTAAACTTACCCATCGCCAACGATCCCAGTTGGACGCATCAAACTCGACCTCTGCGTGGCCTTCAACAAATAGGTCCGCATCCCCGCCGCTCCACTGCGTGGATACGATCACTGGCGCGCTCGGGGCGGCCGTCAACCTGGCACGAAACGATGCCGTTCGCCCTTCGCGAATCGCGACATTGGTCGCATCCAGTTCAATTCCAACCACGCCGTCATCGTCGCGTTCATTGACAACGACATCCAGCGGAGTCATTCCAGGCGCGGAAATACGCACGATGGCCAATCCGTCCTGCCTATCCGCGTCATCGTTCGCTTTCAGCTCGATGTACGCGTCGGCCCGCCAGTTGTTCTTGTCAAAGATATACGTCCTGTCGGCAACGATGATATCCTCATCGCCGGAAACGCGCCCAATCCCAACCTCGATTGGCCAATTCGGCGGCTTGGTAAGGTGCAGGCGAATGGCCTGGGTCGCCGCGCTTCCTTCGGTCACCGTGACCGTCGGTTCGACGACTTCAAAGCGAACGTCGCTATTCTCTCGCACGCGCACGACGCTTGAGCTTCGGCTGATGAACAGGGCTCCTTCGTGGAAGGCAATCTTGCCGAACAGGTTGGGAATCTGTAGCAACGGACTTGGAGGCGCGAGTGGCGTGCTCGCCAGCAGGTCCTCCTTTCGCCAATAGGCGAGTTCGCCGGCTTGCGTCGTCACAAACAGGGCCTCGCCCAACGTTCCGAATTCGCCCCAGGTTAAATCCAGGACGGTCTCACCCAAATTCGCCAGCGCCACAACCGAACGGTCGCCATCGGTCAAATCAACGTCGGCAACGAGCAGGCCGTTATCTTGGATTGCAAACAGCGAGTCGCCGACGACCGCGACGCCATCGTAGTTTCCAGTCGCCAATCGACGGACGTGCTGTCCATTCTCGTCAAGCTCGTCCAGCCCCGAGCTATGCGCAAGGAAACTGCGGCCGTTTTCGTAGAACTCGATCTCCGAGCGGTTAAACGGCAGGTCGCCGCGTCCGTGAATCTCGACCGTTGAAAAGAGTTCGCGCGTCGAGCCGTCGGCCGCAATCTTGAAGATCGCGTCCGTACCCTCGGAAGTGGCCACGACATACCAGGCATTCTCGTGCGCGGTGACACTGGTCATACCATCGGGGCCACCCGACGTCCCGCCCGGCACCGAAAATGTACTTCGCAGTTCCGCCAGCGAGATATCGACCACCGAGCGATGTGGTTCAGCGAGGTTGCGGATCTCGAACGTTTCTTCGAATGATTCGGTCGCGGCGTAAAATGGCCCGGCCGCGGCGACACCGGTGACATTGTTGTCACGCCCGGAAACAGGTAGCACGTCCACCAAAAATCCAGCCAAATCACTAAGCGCTGGCGGTGCCGGCGCATCGGGCGTAGCAACGATCTGCACAATCGCCGCTTCGGACGGCACGCCATTATCGTCGACCACAAACAGCATGTAATGGCCGGGCGGCGCCAGATTCGGGTCGCTGGGCGCCGCCACGGAAAGTCCGCCTGGCACGGGACGAAAGCCTAGTCGATTGATGCGCTGGTTTTCGTTGAATGCGTGTGTCACCGAAGAGAGCCGCACCCAGTTCACCGCTGCCGTTTGATCGCCATCCGGCGTATGTACGATGAAGTCGTCACCGTATCGAACGACGGTTGGCGCACGCGTGATCTCGGGTCGCACGGCAGGATTTCCATTGTCATCGAACAGGTAGGGCGGCGAGAAGATCTCTGCATCAAGATTGTCGGCTCGCACGCCATCGACGCTGGCAGCCGGCTGTCCGCCTCCTGAGACGAAGACCCGCCCGTCCGGCAGCAGGAGACCCGTGGCATGGTACAACCGGTGGGCCTGCGAGGCGGCAAGCGTCTTCCATTCGCCGGTTACCGGGTCCCAAAGTTCGGCAGCGCGGACGGCAGCGCTCCCGTCGTTGAAGCCAGGCGCAGCCGAACCTCCGGTCACGAGCAACGTGCCGTCCGCCAAAATCGTCGCATTGTGATACTTCCGCGGAAAGGCCATCGAATTCGTAAACTGCCATTGCGGATTACTGGATCCCAGCGCGATGACTTCGGCCGTGTTGGTCGGAAAGTCGAGACCGTTGGGGGCTCCGCCGACAAGAATGACCTGTCCGTCGGCAAGCATGGCGGCGGAACCGTCGCTCCGAATGCCGAATAAGCTATCGGCGGCGTGTGTCCAACTGCCGTCTCCCGCCGTATCAAGAAACTGAGAATCCTGATTAGGCCCAGCATTGAACACTCGCCCATCGGGCGCGACAAACATGAACGGATAGAGGTGCATCGCGAGTTCCGCGTTGGGAAGGTCGCGCCAGCGATTCGCCTCGGTCTCCCACACTTGCGGAACGGGATTGACGACCTGCGGGGTCACCTCGCCCGACACGACGAGGATGTCGCCGCTGGGTAGCGTCGTGTTTGTGGGGTACCACCGCGGGGCATTCATTCCAGGCAGGCGCTGCCAACTGTTGTTCGCTGGATCGTAGATCGCGGCACTGGAAAGCCCTACGTTGGCAAGTTCATGCCCGCCCGTCACCAGCAGGCGCCCGTCCGAAAGAAAAGAGTGTCCCGCGCAAAAGAGATTGTGGGGCGGAGACGACAACGGGGTCGTGGTGCCTGTTCCGGGGACCCACACGCGAGGATTCTCAAACGTGCTTGAAGGTTCGTCGCCTTCGCCGGTATCACCGTTCCAGTACATCACCCGACCATCGGGCAAGACATGGGCATGGACGGCCACCACCTCGGTATTGATTCGATCATTCTCGACTTCGGTCAAGCCCCATTCGGGCGGCAATGCCCAGCTTCCGGCAGCGCCAGGATTGTCGTCATCAACCAACCTGATGTCTGCCTGCAATCGCGTTCCCAGCGTGGTATTTCCGTCCGGCGCGACGGACGTCAACGTCACTTGAAAGGTCTCCGTGGGCTCTCGCACATCGTCAGCAACGATCGGAATGCGAATCGGTTTCCAGGTCTCTCCGGGCGCAAACGTAACGGAACCGGCCGCATCGTCAAAATCAACATCCGCGGCTGCCGTCCCGGCGGCACTCGCATAATTTACGGTTACGGGGACGGACTGCGGGACGTCCAGCGTTACGACCACCGTCGTGAATTGCTCGTTCTCCACCACCGTATATGTGTCGGCATACAGTTCCACGCGAGACGCCAGCGGATCAGCGACATCAATCGCAATCTCATCAATGTCATGATCTGCGACTTGTCCCCCGGTCCGCGCACCAAACCAGGCGCGCCCTTCATACGCTGAAAAATCTGGGATCTGAACATGGTCGAAAACCTGGACGGCGAGACCTCCAGCCGGTTGCAACGCCAAGCTGACGTTGACACTTGAATTGTCTTGCTCGATTTCGACCAGCGCGTGGTGCCACACACCGCTTTCGAGGTTGAGGTTCAGGGCTGCCAAATCCCGCTGCGCGATCGTCGTCGCACCGGCATGGATCGACGCATGGTTGCCATTGACGTCCCCAAGATCCGCGTTGAAGGCGGTATCGAGCCCGATTCCGAGTGAACGGATGAAGTTTGGATCCTCGGGTACGTTGCTCGGTTGCCCTGGAGCGACCACGCCGCTGGCGCCATAGACTGCCGTGTTCAGCCACTCGAAGCCCAATCCGTCTGCCGCCTCACCATCTGCAACAATTCGGAAGTCGAACTGGACTTGGACGTTCCCATAGGCCCCAATCGCTGTCCGTTCGAAGGCGATGGAATTGTTATTGCCAAGAACGGCAGATCCCAGCCGCAGCACGTTCGTACCGGCGAGCTCACGCCCAATGTAAGGCCCCGGCTTCCGGTCGTGCCGCCTTAGTTCGTACGGAATGTGCTGATCATCAAAGTTCTCAACAGCACTCAGGGCGTGTAGCGGATCCTCGCCGCCACCCCCGTGAAGCAGCAGGCGCGGTTCAAGCACCTCTCCCCGCAGGTGCCTCGCCTTGGCGGCACGCCGACGCTTTGCATTCCTGGTTTGCTTGTAACGCGTTTTTCGACTCGGACGGTTCACATTCAGTTCTTGCCCAGGACAAGCTCACCGAGCCCCCATCCCACATCCCGCTTACCGCAGCGGAGACAATGGCGCAGGGCCAACGTCGCTGATCCCAGCTCCTTTCTGAAAATAGGAATGCGCCTCACACGCCAGATCTTCGGCGACTGTTGAAAATCTCTCACTTTCCCCGCGGGGCCCGCGGATACCGCACGCTCTCAGACCGCGCAGCTTGTGATCGACAAGCGTGCAACGTGACTCTTTGCCAACAGGATCATTCCGCTGGGTGACGCTGTTCGCGCGAACGTTGTTGCGCCAATTCATGTGTCAGCCCATCAAGGGAACCGGTGCTCCTGACCGTGATGATGCCCTCGTCTGCTTCCAAACGCCGCTCCGATACAATGCCGCCGCCGGTGATCACATCATCTGCATATTGGGGTTGAACGGCGGTGCGGCGACCAGACAAAACACCCGCCTCCGCCAACACAACAACGCCTTTGCCAATTCCGAGAATGCATCCTCCGTTGTCTCGGACCTCATTCATTAACGCCTGCGCCACGGCGTGGAGAGGCTGGCGTTTGCGGTAGGCGTCTCCACGCCCGCCAAAAATGACGACCGCGATTTGAGACGCGTCCACTTCAACGAGCGTTACGTCCGCACGAGCGCCCCGATCACCGCGAGACGGCCTTAGCTCACCCTCGTGCGGCGCGGCGACGGTGATCTTATAGCCCATTCCGGCGAGTTTCGGCCGAACCTTGAAGTAGTCGTCTGGCCAAAACTCATCCTCCAACACGAACAGGGCCCTTCCCGCCGCGGAAGCTGGCGGCGGTTCGCCTACCGCGGCCAGTGAGAATCCTGCGGGCGGCAGTCGATCGCCGGGGTCACGCCCCATGTACCACACAATGCTGGCCGCAATCAAAGCCAACACGGCCGCGATCACCGAGAAACGCGCAAGACGCGCTCGCGATGCTTGGATTGGAACGGCGCGCGGCGCCTGTTCGCTTTCGGCATCACGAATGACAGCCTCCAATGCCAATACGACTTCCGCAGGTGTTTGCTGCCTTAACTCGGGCCGCTTGGCCATCATCGTCCCAATCACGTCGACCAAGGCTTGCGGAACGTCGGAGCGCAACTCGTGAATTGGTTGAGGTTGCTTGTGCGCATGAGCACTGAGCGTATCCACCAGGTTCTTTTCAGGAAACGGCATCGTGCCGGTGATGAGATAATAAAACGAGCAGCCAAGAGCATAGATGTCCGCCCGGATGTCAGTGGACTTGGGGTCATTTGCTTGCTCGGGCGCCATGGTGTCCGGAGTCCCCATGATCAGCCCAGACCTGGTAGTGCCTTG
>JAUIHJ010000144.1 GCA_030432015.1 bacterium | reverse complement strand
CGGCGAGGCGGGGGGCAGATCGCAATACCAGTCGTAGAACGAAAGCGAGATCCCGCCGATCAGTTGCATCAGACGCGCTCCAGACGCGTAGCTGATCATCGACATCGCTGGAATTGGTGAAAAACCGGCGATGCGATCGGGGCCGTGCTTCTTGATCGTATGCACCATCGAAGCGGAAATGATCTCCAAGACGGTGTCCCAGTCGGCGCGGCGGAGCCCACCCTTGCCGCGCGCCTGCTGCCAACGCGCGCGGGCCGCCGGATTTTCTACCAGGCTCGTCCACGCATCCACCGGATCGGCGTGGTCGGCGCGCGCTTGCTTCCAAAGATCAAGCAGGGCACCACGAATATACGGATACTTGACGCGCAGTGGACTGTAGAGGTACCAGCTGAACGAGATGCCGCGTTGGCATCCACGCGGTTCGTAGGGTGGAATCCCGCCTTCGAGCGTCGGGTAGTCAAGCCCCTGCATTTCCCAGGTGACAATGCCGTCTTTGACATGAATGTTCCACGTGCAGCCCCCAGTGCAGTTCACACCGTGCGTGCTGCGAACGACTTTGTCATGCTGCCACCGATTACGATAGAACTCTTCCCACTGCCGGCCCTGGGGATCAATGTCGTCGCGAATCCAGGCGATTGCGTCCTGCATGATGCTCATCGGTGACCTCGTACCTGGGGGGAATCCACCAATGTCCGGCGGACGCTCGTGAAACGGTTCTTCCAGATCGCGTCGAAACCGAACACGATCGAGGCGGCCAGCGCCAAGCCAATCAACAGGAAGGCGACACGACTGCCCGTGGGTTCGGCGGGACTGTGCCCGGCGGCCAACTCGAAGTACGCCGTGAGCGCATGGATCTCGTCTTGTTTCAGCGGGTGGTTCTTGAAGATCGGCAACATCGTCTCGGTGCCCGGCGCACTGAGCCACGCACTCAGAGCCGCTCGGCTCTTGAGCCGTTCAAAAACGTTGGTGAGATCCGGCCCCAACCGGCCGCCACCCAAGGCAGGCATGGCACGAGACACAGGAAGTGCCACCTTCCTGCAGCTTGACGCGGCCCAGAAAAATTTCGCGACCGCGTGCTCGGTCCGCGTCGGTGAAAGGCTTGTTGGAGACCTGAACGCCCTTGAACTGCGATTCCTCCAGTTGGGACTCGGCTTCAATCAAGTCGAGCAGGTTTTCCAATCGCTCCGGGGTGAGGCCTGGCAGCGTGGGCATCACCACGTTTCGCGACTCTTCCAGAATCTTCTGGGCGTAAGGGTCACCGCTGTCGATCACCCCCTTCGGGTTGGCCATGAACGCCGACAGCCATGCGCGGTCCTTCCGTTTGGTGACGTCCTTCAAATCGGGGCCGGTCAAGACGGCGGTTCCGCCGATCGAGTGACAACTCTTGCAGTTCTGCCGGAAATAATCGGGGGTGTCCTGGGCATGCGCTGCGCTGGCGACCAGGCAACTCCAGGCCATGACCGCGACCACGACTGCGAACGTCGAGTGACGGTTAGAACTCGCACGCGGTGGTTGGCAAAGACACCTTTGAGGCCCGATCGAAGTCCGGAAACGCAATTCCACGCAATGAATCCGTCGCATTGTCGGCCTCATGGCATTCATGACACGCAACGCCCCGCGAATCGACACCTACGTTTATGTCGCCGGTACGGGTCGCACACGCCTCAAGCTGGCGAATCGCCAAACGCATAACCTGTGCCATGTTTTAAAACAAATTAAAAAGACCCTCATATCCATTTATGGCCGTGTGCTTGGTAACCGCAAGTGTGCACTTTTGGCGCGCGCAGTGGCCGGAACCGCACGCGGGGGACCGCGCGCCGTCCACTACGGACCCTGGGACTGGAGGGGGGCGGTGGCGTTGCCGCGTCGCTGGCCAGCGCCACGCGGCGTTGCCGTGTGTGGCCCGGCAACCGTTTCCCGCCCCAGGCCAGCCTGCCTGGCCGTAGCCAACGACGCGATCGCGACCAGGATGAATCGAGGCCCACGATCGTCCCGTTCTGACAGTTCCGCGGCCACTTCCTGCAGCGGAAGGAAGATACGAGGCCCCGGAACAGAAACCCGTGAGCCGCGCAGCGGCTCTTGAACAACCTGACGACATCTCCCTGGAGTTGCCCCCCCAGCCTAGAACCTGCCGTGCCTTCGGCATTTGAAAAATCGCAACTCCAAGACTCACGCGACGGGTTACAAGAAGACAATGCCTGCAAGAAACCGACATCGTTGGCATACGCCGGCCCGCAATACCAGAACCGCCTCCGTCCCGGCTTCGCTCCAGGAGCCACCCTCTTACCCCTGGTTCCGCCGATGGTTACTGTTTGCTGAGCGGAATCTCGATCACCAAACCGGCAAACTTCTTGGACGTCGAAGTCGAGCCGAACCGTCCGTGGCAGTTGAGGCACCCTCCTGAGAGGCGGATCGCTCCGACACGGCGGTAGGTCGCCCCATCAGCCAACTCGAAATGATCCTCGCCACCGGCGATCGCCTTGACCGCAGCCAACTCGAAGTCCCCTTCTGGTTCGTGGTCGATACTCATCGCCCGGCCGCTCACGGCAATCCAGCTCGACTTGATATTGGCCTGGCGGTCAATCTCGGCGAACACATCCTCCATGGCGCGTGCCGGGATCGTGACACGATCATGCCGAAAGTAGCGATGGTGCACCATATCCAGTGTGGCAGCGTAGATATTGTGCATCAGTTGGGCTCGCGTGCGGGCCGTCTCGACCGAGAGCACGATCGAGTCAGCCGGTTCGTTTGACACCGCTTCTCCTCGATCGGCGGCCTTCTCGTCAGATGTCGCAGCGGAGCTTGCAGCAAGTATCAGGACACCAACGACGACGGCACAACCTCGGATCCAGCGGCTCATGGTTTGCTCGATTCGAATCGGAGAGGAATTGTGTGGACGGCGAAGCACAACACACATGTGGATCGACATGTCTATAATTAGTAAACTCGCCTGATTGCGTCAAGTTCCGATTCCCAAGAAATAGGCGAAGGTGGTATTTTGAGGTGCTATTCTTGTGAGCAATTGATCCGTCTGGGCCTTGCCATCTTGTTGGGAAGCTGAGAATGTTAGCCGTCTTCGCCGTATTGCTCGTCCTGACCCTCTCGCTGGTGATTGTGAGGGTGGCGACGGTTGGGCTGTCGATGACAGGCCTTTCGAAAGACCTTGCGCATTTTCAAGCGGTATCCGCCTTCACAGGTTCCGGTTTTACGACCAAGGAATCTGAGGAAATCGTCAATCATCCGCTGCGGCGGCGGATTACCATTCACCTGATGCTGCTGGGGCACGCAGGAATAGCCGTGGCGATTTCGTCGGTCATTCTGTCCTTCCTGAACACTGGGAATGACAACTGGCTAAAGCTGACTGGGGTTCGCCTGGCGGTTCTGGTGGCCGGCGCGCTCCTGCTGTGGTTGGTCGCTGCCAGCACCCATGTAGAACACTTGATCTGGCGAATCACCAGCTGGGCGTTAAAGCGTTTCGCCAGCATCCAGTTGCATGACTACACGCGGCTCTTGCGCATTTCCCGCGACTATGTTGTCTCCGAACATGAAATCCGGCCCGATGACTGGCTGGCAGGGCGGACGTTAGCCGAGTCACAACTGGCCCGCGAAGGTGTCCTGGTGTTGGGCATCGAAAAGCCGGACGGAACATACCTTGGCGCTCCCAATGCATCGATTCAAATGGAATCGGGAGACTGCTTGATCGTATATGGACAACAGGAGACGTTGGACGACCTCGATTCGCGCCGCGCAGATATCGTGGGCAACCTGCATCATGTGATGGCGGTCACCCGACAACTCGATGTGCTTGAAGAAGAAAATCGGCTTGCGGCAACCCGACGCCGCGACGATGGCGACGACACACGGGAAGAGGTGCACTAAATGCCCGAGTGCAATTCGGCGACAATCCGGGGCCGGCCCGGTTTCGCCACCCATTAAATTCAACTGCGAAAAAACCGCCTGTCGCCGCAAGAAGGTGCCCGTCCCGCTGACGGGGTGTGCGCCGCTGAATCGCGCTCGGCCATTTAGATTCGGCGGGGGCGACACCATTGCGGTCCCGTCGGCCACGTCCAGGACAGACAGGCGGGCCGGCGTAAGGGGCGTCAATCGGCCACGCCCAGGTCGTCGCAAAAGGCGTCCTGAATCAGATCGATTTCTGCTTGTTCGTGATCACAGAACAGTTCCCAGAACGTTTCGGCCCGGGCATTCAATTCGCGCCACCACGTCTCCGACGGTGGATTGTTTGTGGCATAGGTTTGCAATTCCGATAGCGCCGCCCCAATGGCGACGTGCTCGCGAATCAAGTCGTTTGCCCTGGCCTTCAACCGCGGCGCCTGTTCAATCACGTTGGCAAAAAAGCCGTCTTCCTCAACCTCATGAACAAAATGCGTTCTGACGTGTACGGCAAGTGTCTCGCAGGCGTCGATCGCGGCCTCGGCGTCTTGATGTTGAACCAACAAATCGCGGAGCGAGGCCAGCGAGCGTTCAAGCGATTCGTGCTCTTCGGCGAAGGCGTCAAACTTCTTGGTCGTGTCCGTGGCAGAGAACATCCGAAACCTCCTTATGGGACGACAAAGCACTCCATGAGCCTTGCTTCGCACCACGCGGAAGGCGTTCCCTCACGCGCGACACGCAGCAAGCCATCCAACGACCGACAAGTGGATCTTATTATCCACATTAGAGAGAGTTCTTCCCGTATGTCAAGCACGTGGCAGGCACCGAAACGACCCGCGCTAACGGGCTTCGGTTGGCTTCCTTGGCACGCTGGCTGTCCCTGCGGCGTTGGCCGCGAGACGATTGAGTGGATCCACATGGGAGCACGATTGGGACGGTAGATTACGACGGCACGCACCGGGCAAGCAAAGCGTACAGTAACCGCACCCGTGGGATCGTGGCTCTGGCCTGACCACGTTCACTGCGGCATATCGAACGGGCAGGGCCACCTGCGGCGATCCCAGGGGGCTTCCTAAACCAGCATCCCCGACAACTCCGCTTCGAGAATTAGTAAATCGGCGAGTTCCAATTGGCACGTTCGAAGCCCGGTCAGCAGCTTGGTGTAACCGAGCGGCACCTGGGAATTGGCAGCACAACTTCCCGTGATCTCATGCAGCCGCACAATCAATTCGGAGAGGCCAGCGTGATCCGCCGCAAGATCACGCAGCGCTTCGTTGTTCGCGGGCGCACCAACCGAAAACTCCAAGGTCTGAACATGGGAACGGATCTCGCGTGTCACATCGAGGAAGAAGACGGCTAGTTCCTCGAGGCGGCAATATTCGAGGCCATACTCAACGGCGAGATGGGTCAGCAGGCGTTCGATTCGATCGAGTTCCGGCAAGACCCGTTCCTGGTAAGCCGCCAGAATGACCTCCGCTTGCTCGGTCGGCTGGAGCGCCGACCAATTTGAAATATCGCCACCAAAGAAGGGGCATTGATCCACAACCTCGAGGAAATCATTGCGAGGTTCAACGGTGAGCGACGCCATGACGATTCTCCTTGTCACGACAACGAATGTGCCAACGTGGTCGGTTCCACTCCGCCACGCCAAACCTCGCTTGCGGGAGCGTTGGGCTTGACTTCGCCAATCTAGCGGATCTATTATGGATGTCAAGGTCCATTATCAAAATTTAAGAAAGTTGTTCGAGGGACGCATGATCTCCCAGACTGCCGAATATGCGTTACGCGCGATCGTGTTTCTTGCCGACCAGGAAGGCAACCCGCGGACGAATGTTCAAATCGCCGAGGCGACAAAGATTCCGGTTGGGTATCTCGCCAAAGTAATGCAAGGCCTAGTGCGCGCTCAGCTAGTCAATTCACAACGGGGCTTGAATGGTGGCTTTACCCTGTGTCGCGACTCTCAGGGAATCACTGTTCTGGAGGTCGTCAACTCGGTCGACCCGATCCAGCGGATTCATGTTTGCCCCTTGAATCTGCCTTCGCACGGCACGACGTTATGCCCGCTGCATCGGCGACTCGATGACGCCGCGGCCCTGGTGGAAGATGCGTTCCAAACCACAACGATTGCCGAGTTGCTGGATGTGCCGAGGTCACGCAAACCGCTCTGCCGGTTCCCGTGCTCGCCAACACCGCTGCCCGAATCTCGCTGAGACGGCTCCGTGGACGTCGATCGATGAGCTACGACCTTGCTCACCATGGACGACGACGCGCTGCACCCGCTGCATGCCATGGCGGAATTCACGCCTTTAGCGTTTCAATCCGCAACGGACGCTCCGAGTCGATTCGAAACTCTGGCCTCTCCGGTGTGCCGTACGATTCATGCGACACTTCCAGCGGCTCGCAAGAGCCGTTCGGCAAGGCTGGCAATATCGTTCCGCTGCCAAACCGGCACTGGCACTTCGACGCGGTCGTCCGTAACGACCGCGGCAATCGATGCGTCTTGCGTCGCGATTGGCTGTTCGCTCGCCGCGGCGCGCCACACCTCAATCTTCAACCCGCTGGTTTGCAGGTTGCCTTCCACCAGGACCATTTCGCACTGCGAAAAAAGTGGTGCCATTTCCGCGTAGCGTGCGTCGCTGGCGGGCTTCGCGGGGTCGGTGGGACGAAAGACCGCACTCATTGCCGGCGACAAGATACCGACCACGGCAGCACCTGCCTCGCGGTGGCGATGTGAGTCCTTGCCGGGAGTGTCAAGTTCGTGCTGGTGATGCGTATGCTTGATCGTGCCGACCCGATGGCCGCGCGACGTGAGATACCCGACCAAGTCAGCGATCAAGGTGGTCTTGCCACTGTTTTTCTGTCCAACAATGTGAATGCGCTTCAATGCCATGGTGCCTTGTGCTAAGCCGAGTTTCCGCCCGGCGTGTTGGAGTGGGCCATCTCAGCGCGGCGCTGCCTGCGGAGGTACGCACGGCAATCGGACGCTCGAGTCGAGAAGTAGAGTAACAGACCGGCCCGATACCGGGGAGCGAACGAGTTGGGAACGAGCGAACCGGCGGAGAACCACCGTCGAGCGGCCCGCCTCCATTACTTGGCATGCCAATTGCACCACCTGAGAAATCGCATCAAATCCACTGACTTGCAGGTCCAACCTCGATCCCATCGAGCACGCCCGGCGCACGTGCCGCAGGAGCAAGTGACATGCCAACGGCACCGAGCCCGATCACGATGACGCCCGAAGAAGCCGTTCGGCGCGTCTGCCGCGCTCGTGAAGTGCTGACCAATGAAATCCACAAAGTGATCATCGGCCAGGACGAGATGATCGAGCAGTTGCTGATCGCCTTGTTCGCCCGAGGGCATTGTCTGACGATCGGCGCGCCCGGAGTAGCCAAGACACGAACGATCTCGACGCTCGCCCAGGCATTGCACGTCAAGTACAGCCGAATTCAATTCACGCCGGACCTGGTTCCCAGCGACATCACCGGTATGGAGATCGTCGACGAGGACACGTCGACGGGACGACGCATCGCGCGCTTTGAACGCGGCCCGATCTTCGCCAACCTTATCCTGGCCGACGACATCAGCCGCACTTCGCCGAAGACGCAATCTGCGCTGCTGCAAGCGATGCAGGAGTATCAAGTCACTGCCAGCGGCACCACCTATGACTTGGACCGACCGTTGTTCGTGATGGCGACGCAACCTCCCGTCGAGCAAGAAGGTACGTTTTCGCTTCCCAAAGCACACCTGGACCGCTTCATGCTGTCCATCAACATCGGCTATCCCACGAGACAGGAAGAGTGTGCGATCGTCAATGCAACCACCCAGGATGCCACCGCCGACGTTCGCGCCGTGCTGCGTATACGGGACATTTTGTGGATTCAGAAACTGGTTCGACAGATCCCGGCCGCGCCACACCTGGTCGAATATGCGGTGAACCTGGTCCGCGCCACGAGACCCAATGAACCCGACGCACCACAATTTGTGAAGCAATGGTTGACCGCTGGGGCAGGCCCCCGGGGCGCTCAATACCTGATTCTGGGCGCCAAAGCTCGAGCCCTGCTCAAGGGCAGGTTCGCGGTCCATGCAGCCGATGTTCGTGCCCTGGCCAAGCCAGTGCTCCGCCATCGCATAATCACAAATTTCAAGGCCGCTGCGGAAGGAGTTGGCGCCGACCAGGTGATTGAGCAACTCGTGAAGAGCGTCCCCGAGCCCGCAAATGGAGCACATGATACACCGGCGTTGGTCGTGGTGACCGATCCGGGCAACGCGCCGCAGATTGCGCGGGAGACGCTGCGATCAACGACCCCAGCAGGCGAAACGGCCGCACCGCCACCCAGCGGTGGCCAGGGCCCCTGGCCACCGGGCGTAGAGCCTGCGTGAGTTGAACTTCGGCCGAGTGCACTCACCAGTTGGTCGCTGGAAACAGTAAATGCCCGAGCGGTGGAAGCATGGACACAACGCAATCGCGTGAAGATTGGCAACGGCGTAACGCGTTAATCCACCTCGCACAGCCGAGCGTGCGAATGCGGGCGCTCCAGCGCCAAATTCGCACGATCCGCTTGCCGGAAGGGAAGCTGCCCAATCGCCAACCGACCGAACAACCCATCCAGATCAGGGACAGGCCATGAATGACAGCGAAAGCCGCGCTGAGGATTTCTTGAACGATGAAGCCTTGGACGCGCCAGCGCCGGCAACTCAACCTCTGGCTGTTCCCGCAGGTCCGTTGGCCGTGCGAGAGAGTTGCTGGATGGTTGGACATCGTAACCCCCATTCGCTGCTGCAATGCAATACTTATGTTCGCAGCTTCGAGAAGGGGGCATCCCCCGTTCATGTATGCGTGGATCCTGGTTCGCAAATCGACTATGCCGTGATCGAAGCGAATATCGCCCAGTTGATTGGCGACGTGGGGGAGTTGCATTCGTTCTCGTTGAACCATCAGGATCCCGACGTGATCGGCAACGCCGGCTACCTTTGCCAAGCCAATCCGAACATCAGCGTCATGGTCACGGAAGATGTCTGGCGACTTGCCCAACACATGCTGATGAAACCATCACGCGTCCACTTTGCCAACGTCGCCCGGTCGGAGATGACAATCATTGGCGACTACCATCGTTGGCAGCTTGTGCCGACCCCGTTCTGTCATTTCCGTGGCGCAATGGCGTTTTATGACACCGAGCTACGAACACTCTTCACCGGGGACCTCTTCGGCGGGCTGAACCAACTTGGCCGAGTGCACCTGGAAGCCCAAGCGGAAGATTGGATCGGCATCGCCCAGTTCCATCAAATCTACATGCCCACACGTGAGGCACTGCGATACGCAATTCGCCAAATTAAGGCCCTCGATCCGGCCATCGAAGTCATCGCGCCGCAACACGGGCATGTCATCACCGGCGATCTGGTACCGCAATTCATGGAAAAAATGTACGACTTGCTGGTCGGCCACGACCTTCTTGCCGTCGAACTGGACGGCACCTATCTGGAAGGATATCGTGATGTGATTGATCAAGTTGTCAATCGTGCGGCAGAAACGATGGGACGCGAAGAGGTACTGGGCCGACTTCGGAGTTCCGAACCGACCGACGGATTGCAGCAGTTGATTCGGCACAAAGGGGACGAAGTGATTGTTGAGCGCGAGGGCTACGCGGCGGTTGTCAAAGTGCTCGCCCGCCTTTCGTATCGCGAGTCCATGGAGTTTGTCAACGCATTGCGGAGTGAAGTTCTGGGAGTCTGCAGCGAATTGGGGATCCCCATTCCACCGGTTGGGGCCGGTGTCGAGGAAAACCGTTCGCCCGCCGGCGTAGGTGCGGATGGCATTCAAACGCAAGCCTGGTGGTTGAAGTAGTCGAGCGACCTGAATTCGTGTGATTGTGACACCCGCGTCAGATGCGGACTTCGCTGCGGTTGGCTCCGACGCCTCGCGCTGGCCGCGACGTAACTTTCCTTCGACGAGCGGACCATGTGCGCACACAGCAAGTTCGAGCTGAATCCCTATTCGAGCCCACTCGGCAAGCACGAGTCCGACAAACCGCGTGAAGGTACATCGCGACGATTGCTGACACGACTCGTCGCGTCGTTCCTGCTGGCAGTGGCGTTCGGCGCGAGCATCTGGGCGTTATCGCCCCGTTTGACAGGCCACCAAGAGCCGTGGGATGCCTCCTTCCCGCTTTATTTGATCGTGGTCTTCACTGCGGGGGGCGCGTTGGCGGCGATTTGCCCTCGCTTCTACTGGGTCCCTGTGGCGGGGATTTACCTGGGCCAGGTTGCGTTTTGCCTCGGCTGCATGACCCCGAATTGGTGGTTGGTCGCGTTGATGTTTGCGTCGCTCGCCATTCTCGGTGTCCCACCAGCCTTTGCAGGGGCGATCGGTGTGTTCGCCATCTGGCGAGCCTGTCGGTGGGCAGCGGCCAGACGTTAAGTGCTGTTCGCATCCTCGCGGCCGTCTACGCATTTACCTGGGCACGGTATTCCGCCGCAAATTCCTCAGTTCAGATCGAAGGCCGTTCGCAGCTCGCCAATGACGTCGTCCGACATCGGCGCCACCTCCCCCAGGGATCGCGCGTTGATAATTGCCTCGGCCGTGGATTCCAGGACTTCCAACCGGTCAAACACGTCCAGCACGCTGGAACCGGTGACCAGCACGCCATCGTTTTCCAAGATGGCGGCCGGTGATGCGGTCGAGAGGTAGTCAGCAATCCGGCCATCATTCTGATACTGCACACCGTATGGAACGCGTCGCACGTCGCGAAGAAAGACATAGCTTTCCGGGATGGTGCGGGCATCGAACTTCGAATCGGTCACACTGAAGGCGGTTGCGTTGACGGGATGCGCAAAGACGACCGCCTGCACATTGGGGTGCCGAGCATAAATTGCTTGATGAGCGACCACGGCCCGACTGGCCTTCTTGCCCCGCTCGCGCTGGCCGCCTTGCACGCGCACAAAGTCGTTGATTTCCAGTGTTGCGCGATCTTGCTGCGTGGGTGTGATGAGAAACGCGTCGTCGCCGATGCGTACCGAGAAACTGCCTTCGGTGCTGATGAGCAACCGTTGGCGGCAGCCGCGCCGGACGAATTCACGCAGTTGGCTGCGTAGCTCCTTTTCGGTCGCCGTCGCTGGAGTCGCAGGGGTGGACTTCAAAGCAACCTGGCGACGATGGGCGCGATCGAGTTCTTGGTCGGAAAGGTAGCGAATCTTGCCGAGTTGGCTACCCTTGATGATGGTCTTGGCGGCGAACTCGAATGCCTCGAAACGTTGGAAGGCGTGGGCCAGCGATTCGCCACCGACAACGACCCCATGGTTCTCGAGAATTACGCTATCGCTCGACGCAAACGTGGCCGCAATGTTGCTGCCCAGTTGGGCGCTTCCTGGAAGCGCGTAAGGCGCAAAGCCGATCCGGCCACAAACCGAGTGAGCCTGATGAAACAGCTTGGTATCAGGAGTCCGGCCGCAGATGCTGAACGCCACCAACGCAACCGGGTGGGCGTGCACGATCGCTTGAATGTCCGGTCGGGCCTCGTAGACGGCCTGATGAAACGGAAACTCCGAAGAGGGCGGGTGCGGTCCGTCGATCGATCCGTCTGCCCTCACGCAGATAATATCCCTCCGCGACAGATTGCCCTTGTCGACCCGGGCTGGCGAGATCCAAACATCGCCGCTTTCATCGCGAATCGATAGATTTCCACCCGACGTGGTGGTCATGCGGTAGCGGTAAATCCGCGACATCGTCTCCATGATCTCGTCGCGCGGGTGAGCGTATTGTTGTCGGTTCATTTGGATGGTAATCGTGTCCTGGCGAGCAATTCACGTGTGAAGAACCGGGTTCGACGGGCCCCCGATTCGAAGCACGACGCCATTGCAAGCGGTGTCGGCAAACCCTTCGTCTCGAATTTGGATCGATGCGCTGACCGTTTCGTTTATCGATAGTCTTGGCCAGTGTACGCTCGATCGAGCAGACCTCCAAATGAGCCAATGATCGAGCGACTCCGTGAAGCGATTGGTCGGTGCGCGCGGCGAGTAGACGGCCACGGCGCAGGCAGGGGCATTACGAACCGATTCCATCACGAGTCGCGCGCGGCTCGCCGACCCGTCTCACCCGCCAAAACGCTCCAACGCCCCCACCGTTCGCCTCGCTCGACGCGCGGTTCGGCAAAGAAGCCGTCAGGCAAATTTTTCAGGTCCCGCTCGAATCGTGGCGAACGACGTTCCAATACGCGTTCGTCGACGCAGGTTCACGGTTCGGCGCAGGTCTACGGTTCACACAGTTCGGCGCAGGTCTCTGATCTGACCTCGTCGGTGGCATGACCACAGTTCGGCGCAGGTCTCCGACCTCGTCGGTGGCATGACCGTCAGGTCTCCCGGTCGACCTGGGCGCGGCGGGCGAACCGGCACGGAGGATTGGAGGCCTGCGGTCGGGTGACGTGCGGGGTCCGAGACCCGCACACAACCAGGGGGCCGAGACCCGCGCACAACCAGAGCACAACCAGCGACCTTCGAACTGCCAGACCCGCGCACAACCAGCACACCCCAGGGGACAGCGGTTCGAGCCTCGACGCAAAGTCCAGCACCGATGCCATCTCAGTGCCAAGTGGGGCGCGTCGCCGCGACTCGACCCACCTGAGGGATCGCCATCTGAATCGTGCAACCCAAACATCACAGCCGTGCCATTGTGGCAGCCGCGATAGCTTGCGCCACAGGCTCCAATACGACGTTAAGTGTTGCAGGCCAACAGCTTCGTGCAATTCCGGTTCGAATTGGACCGGAATATGCACTGGATCTCGGCTGCTCGCCCGAGAATTGATTCCCCACAGCGAATTAGAGAAATAGGCGGGCAAGAGGCCGTTTGATTCGAAAAGCGAGGTGATGCGATGAAATGGAAGCTAGGTAAGTTGGCCGGGATTGGGATCTACATTCATTGGTCATTCTGGCTGTTACCTGCCTGGATTGTGATGTCAGCCAGTGGCGGGCTGGGCGGCGCCTTGTCATCCGTCGCGTTCGTATTTGCCATCTTCGCCTGTGTAG
>JAUIHJ010000143.1 GCA_030432015.1 bacterium | reverse complement strand
GAGGCATGTTGGATGATACGTTGGTGGTGACTGCCGGCGAGTTTGGTCGAACGCCCAAGATGAACGGGAATGCGGGACGCGATCATTGGCCGCAGGCCCAGAGTCTGCTTGTCGCCGGCGGCGGATTTCGGCACGGGCAGATCATTGGTAGCACGAATTCAAAAGCCGAACATCCAACGTCGCGGCCGATTGGGCCGAATGATTTCAGTGCGATGATCTACCATTCGCTGGGATTGAAACCGGACGATACCGTGAATAATCTGACCGGTCGGCCTGTGCATTTGCTGCCCGGCGGCAATGTTCCAGCGGAGTTGATCTAAATGACCGAGTGTAATTCGGCGACACTCCGGGACCGAATCGTTCTGACCGCCCATTAAATTCAACGGCGGAACAACCGCCTGTCGGCGAAAAACGAGCCTGTCCCGCTGACGGGGTGTGCGCTGCTGAATCGCGCTCGGCGATTCAGCGTTCCGTCCTATTTGGCGCCATCCACGTCAGGATCTACGTGGCGCCATCCACGTCAGGATCACGCAGGAAGCGGTAGCCCATGTCGCGAATCGTCAAGAAATGGCGCGGCTGTGACGGGTCGACTTCAAAGATCTTTCGCAGCCTGCGAATGAATTGATCCACCGCACGTGTCGTGATGGAACCGGGCATATCCCAGACTTCTTCCAGCAGCTCATTTCGCGGGACAACACGTCCTTCATTGCGGACGAAGTAATCCAGGAGTTTCCATTCGAGTTGCGTCAGGTGAACCTCGTCGTCGCTGACGGTGGCCAGGAAATGTTCAAAGTCGACTTCCGCCTTGCCAAATCGATATTGCTTGCGTCCGCTCTCGTGTTCGATCCTACCCGTTGCTCGGCGATCGTAGAGCAGCAGCAGGTTGTTGACGCGACTGATCAACTCGTCAAGATCGAATGGTTTTGTCAGATACTGATCCGCTCCCACATTGAAGCCACGAGTCCGATCCTCCGTGAGCGTGCGAGCGCTCAGGATAAGGACCGGAATGTCGATTCCCGATTCTCGCATTGCCTGACAAACCTCGTAACCGCTCATCCCGGGCAACATCAGGTCCAGGACGACCATGTTGATATCGGAGTGTTCATCCTGCAAGTGTTTCAGGGCCGTTGCGCCATCCCCGACCGCCGTCGCCCGATACCCTTCCGCTTCCAGGTTGAAGCGGATGCCAACCGCGAGATGTTCTTCGTCTTCGACGACGAGGATGTGCTTCTTGTCACTCATCAATCCACCTCGACCGGTGATGGGAACGATTGGCCTCGCAAGGTGATTTCGAAGATGGTGCCAGTGCCGTCGTCACGATCGCGGACTCGAATTCTGCCTTTCATGCGCCGCACCAGCGTATCGACGATGTACAAGCCCAGTCCAGTGCCCGGTTTCTCACGCTGCAGTTCGACCCCCATTCGAAAGAACCGGTGAAAGATCTTGCGCCGCAAGCGGCGTGGAATTCCCGTGCCGTTGTCTTTAATCAACGTCACGACATGATCTTCTTCGTTCACGTGCGAGATCACCTCGATCTCTGCCGGATCGCTTGCATACTTGAAGGCGTTGTCAATCACATTCCGAAAGATCATCGCCAGGTCAACCGAACGAGCACGAACCACACTCGGTTCGACTTGCACGCGGACGGCACCCTCTTGAATGCGGTAACGCACCCGAAGCTCCTCCACCCATCGCGGCAGCAGTTCGGCCAGTTGCAAGTCCTCCATTTCGCTATCGTTGGCCGGCTTGGAGAGTTTGGCGGCATCCAGCAAGTGATTGATCAGGTCGTCGAGGCGTTCGACATCTTCCAGCATGTACCGATGGAAATTCGCCTGTTCCTCTTCGCTGACCTGCCGGCGGTGCAGGGTTTGCAGGTAGAGCTTCAGCGAGGCGATCGGCGATTTCAGTTCGTGCGTGACCGCATCCATGAAATTCGACTGCCGTCGGTTCAGGTTGATTTCTTTGACCGACAAAGATAGGTACATGACGACGCCCACGAGCACCAGAACCAGAAACGTCGTACCTACCGTCAGCAGTGTCCAGTACAGCGGCGCTGTACCTTTCTCCTGAACCAAATTCGAAACGATCAGCAGGATCCACCCAACCGTCAATGCCACGACCAAAACGATCATGATGACGCCCAGGGTAATGGGCCACTTGAGGGAACGGCGTTCGAACATGGATCGCAGGTTCTGCGGGGGGTTGTCGTTGGACATCCGCTAACCAATTGAGCATAGTGGTCGCTGCCGGATAGCGTCAAGCGATGACAAGCGCGGGCGTCAGGCGGATTTTCGGCGTCTGAATTCCGCTGTCGGAGTGAAGTTTGCTGGACTTGCCGAGCAATCCTGCACCATGAAACTGGTAGACTTTGTGGGCGGCGCGGCGGGAACGAATCGACAATGCCGTGAAACCAGTCAACCGTTGCCCGGGTACCGTTTGGGGTGGCGGTTCGCCGCAAGTTTAATGCGTAGCTGGGAATCACACAGGTTGGGAGTGGAAATGTCGGCGTCTGCAGCGATCGAGGTCACGAATCTGAAGAAATCCTATCGCAACGGTCTCTTTGGAAAGCCGTTCGCAGCGCTCAACGGGGTCACGTTTCGCGTGAATCGGGGCGAGATTTTCGGACTGCTGGGCCCCAACGGGGCAGGCAAAACGACCTTGATCAAGACCGTCTTGGGCATCATTCGCCGTAACGGTGGCGACGCGACACTTTTGGGCAAACCGGCTGGCGACCGCGAAAGTCGCTTGCGCGTCGGCTATCTGCCTGAAAACCTTCGCTTGTCCAGCCACCACACGGCACTGACTGCTTTGGAATACTATGGTCGCCTGAGCGGGTTATCGGCGAGCGACATCAAGGCGAATCGGATGCGGCTGTTGGAGAGCGTCGGGTTGAACGGTCGCGAACGCGAGTCGATCAAGAAATTCTCCAAAGGGATGCTGCAACGCCTTGGGCTCGCCCAAGCCTTGATGCACGATCCAGAGTTATTGATTCTAGATGAACCGACCGATGGTCTGGATCCCGTCGGCCGATCGCACGTGCGCAATGTCTTGCACCGCCTCAAAGATGAGGGCAAGACCATCTTCTTAAACAGCCACATTCTTCAGGAAGTCGAACTGGTTTGCGACCGAGTGGCCATTATGGATCGGGGCGAGTTGCGTGCACTCGGTACGGTTGCCGAAATCGCGCCGCAGCAGTCCGAAGGCGTGGAGGTCAATCTGTCGGTCACCGGCGATCGCGAGGCGGTGAGCCGGGCCCTTGGCGACCGCAGCGTGACGGATTGGCAGACCGACGGCAGCCACCACCGGATTCTGATGCCGATGCTGGATCAGGCCGCCGTCGACCAGTGCGTCGACAGCATGCGCCAACACCTGATTAGCATCGTGTCACTCAATCCGCGTCGCATCACGCTCGAGGATGCCTTCCTAAAACTGTTGGATCCCTCCAACGCGGCGACAGCCGCAACATCCGGTGCCGCGGCGACGGCGAGCCCGGTCATCGCGTCCGCAGCGAATGACACCAACGACATCGCGGCAGATGCCGTTGAAATTATTGAGGACGTCGAAGTCATCGATGAAGGCTAGCGAGAGAGACCGCACCCGACTCCACTTCCGCGTCGCGACGCGTCCCGAAACATATAAGTTAAGAGACTAGAGACCACGATGAGCAAGTACCTGGCCGTCATTAAGGATTCACTTCGCGAAGCGCTTGCTTCGCGGGTGTTGTGGATCGTTCTGATTTTGATCACGCTGCTGCTGATGCTTCTGGCGCCTCTGACCTACCGCGAGGACCTCACGTGGCGGATCCGCGATGATGACGTGAAGGACCTTCCCGCGTTCATGAACACGATCCGCGATGAAGCGGATTCGCTGACCCCGTCGCCAGCCAAACGCATCTGGTCGCTGCTGCCGGCGAAGCATCAAGGCGACCTGAGGGAACTCAACATCACTGGCCGGTCAGACCGAGAACAGACGCAGAATCCGTTCGAGATTATGCGTGTGGTGAGTCAGTTCTCGAGGCAACTCAATAAGTTGCTCGAACGCCGCGATTTTTACGATGAAGCCGCGTTCGAGGATGTCCAAATGCTCTCCAACGAACTCCGCGAATTGCGCGACGAGGGTGTGGAAGAACTGACCGAATCGGAGGTTGCTCGGTTCAATCGTTTGCTGTTGGAAGCGTCCTTCCCTGATCAAATCCGTACGAGTCCGCCTACGTCGATTCAGCTGATGTACGGTTGGGCGAGCTTTTTCGAGCCCATCCCGCTGCGGGGTTCGAATCTCCGTGAATTCGTCCAGACGGTCGCGGCCTGGGTGATGAAGTGGTTTATTGGGGCCATCGGGATTGTGATCGCCATTTTGGTGACCGCGCCGATCATTCCCCAGATGTTTGACCCAGGAGCGCTGCACCTCCTGCTCAGCAAGCCGATTTCGCGGTGGCTGCTGTTTCTCTCGAAATTCATTGGCGGTTGTGCCTTCATCATGATCGGGGCTACATACCTGATCGGCGGGTTATGGTTGATCCTGGGCAGCCGGTTCGGTGTTTGGGATGCCAACATTCTGCTGAGCATCCCGATCTACCTGTTCGTATTCGCCATTTACTATTCCGTCTCGTCGCTGATCGGGATCATCTGGAGGAGCCCGATTGTCTGCATCGCACTAACGATCGTGTTTTGGCTGGCCTGCTTTCTGATCGGGCTGGGGAAGATCGAGTTTGAATCGCGGATTTGGAACAAGACGCGGCTGATCGACGTTGTGGAAGCAGGCGATAGCCTGATCGTTTCCAATGAAATGGGTGTCGCACAACAATGGGATGACGAAGCTCGGGTATGGGACCCCGTATTCATTTCCCAGGACCAAAGAGATTCGCGTCCGGTTCTGCTGGTCATGAAAACGATTCCGCGTGCCTTCCGCCCGGTCGGACCGCTCTACGACGCGAAGCACGATCGACTGCTTTCGGCCACACCCATGTTCCCGCCGACCAAAATGAATTTCAACGTGGGCGAGCGGGCGAATGATTGGGAGGCCACGACCGCGATCACGGCCCCGACCGGCACTCTGGCGATGTTCCCCGAAGAGAATGGCGATGTCGTGATCGCTGCCAGTCTGGGCCTGTATCGGCTGGTTGGAGATCCGTCGAAGAAACAGGAGCCCGCCAAAGCCTTCGGCTGGACCATTCCGTTTAGTGCTCGCAGTCCCTTCAAATCGGTCAGCCCCGAAGCGCCAGTTCTGCTCACCCAACCCTCCATGGCGGCCATCAATCCGGCCACACACGAATTGGCGTTGTACACGCGGGCCACCGTGACCATCGTTCGCAAGGGTGACGATGGACAATACATCGTCGAACGGACGCACACGCTGGACGGCGAAGAGCAGCAACCGGCCGTCATCGGGGTCGGCGGCAGCACGTTGATTGTAGGACGTGATGATGGGCGGCTGCAGATCTTGGACGCCACGACCTTTGAAATGCACCACGAGTTCCAACCCGAGGGGCCCAATCAGCCCCGGTTTATCAAGGCCTCGCCAGACGGCCGTTGGTTCGCCATCGTGTTTCACAACGGCAATCTGTGGCTATACGACGCCGAGTCCCAGGAATTCGAGAAAGCGGCGGTTGCTGGCCAAGGCGATATTTCCGTCGCCACGTTCTCAAGCGACAATCAACTGTTCGTCGGCGACCAGACCGTCCGGCTGAGCCGCTATGAACTACCGTCGCTCAAGTTGATTCGCCGCTATTCGCCCAAGTTGGAGTGGCTGGCCCGAGGTTACCGATATGGTGTTGTCCCGCTCTACAATATTTTCCCCAAGCCTGGCGAGTTGGATAAGACATTTCAATACCTGCTCTCGGGAAAGGAAACGGAGAGTGGCAACCGATCGGACTTGTCGGCATCGCAACAAACCCTCGATCCCTGGACGCCCCTCTGGAGCAGCGCGCTGTTTACACTGGTGATGCTGGTCGCGGCCTGCGTCTATATCGAATGGCAGGAATTTTAGACGAGACAGTTCTTACGATGGTCTTCTCCCAGCACAGAGGTCAACGAAAGCATGCTTTGTCAACTTGTCCGTCGACTTCAGGCCGCCGGTCCTGCGGTCGTTTGCCCGCTGCCCAAGTGTGTGTTTCTCAATTCCCTGCTGCCCGGCCTCGCGCTGTCGTTGCTGCTCGTTGCCCAGGTCGGTGCGGGCACGCGTGCGAAGGTCATGATCACAAGTTCGCTCGATGGCGCCGAACAACCGTGTTACGTCGTCCTGCCCGACGACCATGATCCAAATCAGGCGGCGCCGCTGCTGGTGTCGTTGCACTCGTGGAGTGCCGATCTCGAGCAACGCAAGCCGCTGCTTGAACAGATGGCTGGCCAGCGCGGCTGGATCTGTCTTTTCCCGAACTTTCGCGGCGCCAACGACGATCCACTCGCCTGCGGCTCCCCCGCAGCCCAGCAAGATATCCTGGACGCAGTGGCCTGGGCGAAGGCGCAATACCGGATCGATCCGCGCCGCGTCTACCTGACAGGTGTCTCCGGCGGCGGGCATATGACGATGCTGATGGCGGGTCGCCACCCGGATGTCTGGACCGCGGCCAGTGCCTGGGTCGGCATCAGCGACCTGGCATCGTGGCACACATCGCACGCGAAGGACCGCTATGGCGAAATGATGCGCCGTGTTTGCGGGGGCGCGCCCGGTCACAGCAAGGCCGTCGACGAACAGTATCGACGACGGTCGCCGCTGACGCATTTGCATCGCGCGGCCAATGTGGCACTCGATATCTCCGCCGGCGTCCATGATGGCCATACCGGTTCGGTCCCGGTGCGCCATTCGCTGGATGCCTTCAACACCATCGCCAAGGCCGCGGGTGGAAAGCAGATCACCGAAGCCGAGATTCAACAGATCAGTCGCCCGGACGGCAGGTTAGACCAACCCACCGCCAGCGACCAGACGGTCGACGACAGCTTCCAGCGCCAGATCCACCTCCGCCGCCACGCCGGCCGAGCTCGCGTGACGATTTTCGAGGGTGGTCACGAGGGCATCGAAGCCGCCGCGATTGCCTGGTTGGAAAAGCACGTCGGCGAGTAATGAACTCGGCCTTACGACATCGAAGGTCTTGTGGCGGGCTTCCCGAAGTACTTCTTCACTAACTCGGCGGGTGGCGCCGGTGTCATCTTGGTCACGACGTAGACCGTGGCGAAGGAAACCAGCAACCCGAAAATGATCGGATCAAAATTCATGATGCGGTAGGGGCGAAAGAAACTACCGTTGGCAAAAATACCACCAAAGTAAAGTGCCAGATGCGCGCCAAACCCGGCCAGCATGCCGGCGATACAGCCGTGGCCGTTCGCGCGGGGCCAATACAGGGCGTACACGATCGGTGCCAGGAAGCAGGCCGCTAATCCGCTGCCGACGTAAACGATAATGTCCTGCAAAAACTGGGGTGGGTTGATGGCTCCGATCATGGCCGCCGTCCCCACGATCAACGTGAACAGGTAGCAGAGGCGTTTGATCATCTTCTCTTCGGCCGCCGGATTGATGTTGCGCTGGTAGATGTCACGCACCAGAGCGGACGAAATCATGAGCAAGAAGCTGTCCACGGTCGACATGACCGCAGCGAACGGGGCCGCGACCAACAATCCAGCCAGCCAGCCGACACCGGCGTTTTCGCTCAAATAGACCGCCATCGCGGGCATGATTCGGTCGGATTCCGCCTCCATTCCCGGGATCAACAAGCGGGCGCAACAAAAGATGATCACGAGGGGGAAGTAGATTGCCGAGTAGTACATGGCGACGGTGAAGATCGACAAACGCAGCGTTCGGGCATCCTTGAATGCCATCAGCCGCACCATGTTGCTCGGCTGACCAGAGCCGGAAATGGCCCACATAAAGAAGAACGAAATTGCCAGACTGACCGGCAAGAACCCGTTCACGTCCGAAGCGCTCGGGCCGGGGGCGGAGACGAAGGCACCGGCATGCTCCCGTGCGGAGCCGTAGGCGTACGGCGTTGTCACGACATCCTCGACCGCAATTCCCGGATCGGACTCCGCCGGTGTCAGTTGGGCCAGCTTGCGCGTGATGTCGCCCGGGGCGGTGAGTTCCAAGATACCCACCCCCACCATTTCCGTTTGTCCTGCGGGAATCATGACGCTGCTGGTCAACCGCAACAGGCGCTGATCGGCCGCGGGGCCGGTAAATGGCAGCCACGTGTCGCCGCGCAGCAAGAGGTCTTCGCCGCGAGCCGACGCAAGACGCAAGGTGGCCGTGCCTGGTTCGGGAGGCGTCATCTTGGCCATCTCGCGGGTCGTGTATTCCAGGCTGCTCGTATCGGGCGGGGCCAGCTTGCCAACCTGATACAGGGCCAACGGTAACATGATCAGCACGCCAATCACCATCACGACACCCTGCATGACGTCCGTCCAGACAACCGCGTGAAAGCCGCCGTAGGTGGTGTAGATGATCACGGCCACGCCGAAGGTAAAGAGGCACAGCAGGTAGCCGGGCTTCACCCCAGCGAACATTCCCCCAGCCGATGTCAACGAACCAAACATGCTGGCGGACGCGGTGTGAAACATATCCACGTCGCTCAGCAGCGTCTGCAGGATCAGGCTGCCGGCTTTGAACTGGGCGACCAGATTGAATGACATGAAAAAGACGATCAGCGAGACAGCTAACAGTCCAAAGTACTTACTGTGAAATCGATCGCGAATCACGTCCGGCACCGTGATGGCACCGGAAATTCGGGCGACCTGATTCAGCCGTTTGCCCAATAGTCCCATCGTGCAGATCGGCACCACCATGTAGCTGCCGATCCAGAGGGCGAGAACCCAACCGTGGGTGTAGATCTTGGAGGGAAAGCCCGTAAAACTTCCGCCGGACGAGCTGGTCGCAGCGAACGTCAGCGCGAACGCCCATACGCCGAGGCTGCGGCTGCCCAGAAAATATTCGCTCATGAAGCTCTTGCTTTGCAGCAAGCGATTGGAGAGCCAGGCGATTCCAAAGACCGCGAGGGTGTAGAGGCAAAACGTGAGCAGGGCGGAGTTCGAGCCGGCGGCGAAGAGCAGGCTGGAGTCAAGCAGCGTCTCCATCAAGCACCCCCTTCCTGCGAACGCCCGTTCGCGGACCGCATTTCGGCGAGTTCTTCTTCAATGTCGGCGCCTTCATGGGCTTCGCCCAGTTCGTCGTCCTGCATGTAGAAGAAGCAAAACCAGACCGTAAAGATGTCGGCAACGACCCAGGGCACGAAGACGCCCCAGAACAGCCACGTGGGGATACCAATGATCATGCCGATCGATTCAGGGTTGACGTTGCCGCCATAGCCTTGGAAGTAGCAGAACGGGACGACCCAGATGATGGCGGTTACCCAAATGAAGAAGATGACGATCGCTTCGCGGCGTGAGTGAAGGAATACCGGGTCGAATTCGAACTCCGGATCCAGTTCAGACTTGCTCATCGCGTATTGGACCTCGTGGCGGTGGGGTGGGCGAATCGAGAGGCGGCCAGGGGGAGGCCGTGTGGCTGGTGACGATGGTGAGCCCCAATTCTATGAGGTGCGGAACACTGAATACAACCAAGGGCTTGAGGAAGACCCGGAAAAGGGACCCAACAATGGCGAGTTGGACGCACCGGTTGTGACGTCGCGCTGGTGAGCCGTCAAGCATTGCGAGGCAAAATCCTGGGAAGCAATCCGCAGGAAAATCACAACCGGAGCCCGTTCGTCATGTTCCGACTCCGGCGCAATCAGGCCACAAATCCCCGTGTTTGCACTCCAGGCAAGAGGCGGACGTGATTCCGGCATCACGAATCGCGCAACCTCAAAGCCGACGCGTCGCACTTGAATGGAATGTCGGCAGGGCCCCAATCATTCGCTGGGTGCTGGCGGAATGAATGAGGTTCCGTCCCGGCTACGTCGCGGCTCCGGCCAATGCGGCCAGATCAAATGGGCGCTGCGTGTGGACCAGGACCCCAAAGCGGCGCCGTGGATCGGATTCCGCCGTGATTGTCGCTTCGCCGTGCCCGAGCAGCGATTCCAGAAAGGTGGTGAGGTCGGTCTGACAGGCCGCCAGGGTCTCCGGGCGGTTCGGCGCCAGGGCGCGATCGTTCACGAAAATTTGAAATTCCTGGCGGCTGAACGTGAGCCCCGGTAGTTCCGCTTCCAGACGCTCGCAGGCTTTCGCCGCCGCCCGAAATGCTTGAATCAAACGGTCAGCATTGGAACCCTCAGCGGCCGCCTTGCGGTTGTAGAGGAGCCCCCAGCGGTGTTCTGCGTCGTCCATCGCGTAGTCGGCCTGGAGGCCGACGAGCACCACGCCTGGGCCAGCCGGAACATGCCGGTAGTCCGCAACATCGATCAGCAGTTCCTCGCACGACTGCTCGGCGGTCCAACTGTGGAAGACGTTGATGAACTGTGCCGGGTCGATCGACAGGTCACCATCGACAAAGATCTTCACGTTTACGTGTTGCAATTCCATGCTGGGCATTTTCTCGTGGGCGTGCCGTCGATGAACGCGGTTCAAGTGACGCGCAGTGGTGGTGTCAGGTGTGGGCGACGAATGCGGAACGCTGAATGTTTTCCTGTTACGTCGTCGCGGGTTCGCTCCGCAGCTTGTTGTAGCAACTGTGTACCGCTTCGATAAACAGTTGTGCTTCCTCGATCGTGTGATGGGCAGAGTCGGCGGTAAACGGCGTGCCGGCTTGCTCGTGCGTCGCAAAGAAATAGTCGGCGAACTTGGGGCCGGCGAACGGATCAAAGAAAATCTCAGTGTCGTAGTACCGCTCTTTAAATTCTTCGACAATCTCTTCCGGATCGCTGGTTACGTCGTCGTACTGCATCAAGACCAACGCCTTGGCAGCGCGGAGCATGGCGTCGTAGGCGTCCTTGCCGGCCTGATCCGGGTTGCCGCCCTCCAACTGAAGCTGGGCACCGAACACCATGCGTTCGGCACCTGCCATTTCAAATTCATACTGTGAAACCACCTCGCCAGCACATTCGCCTTTGCCAATATCGCCGAGGCTGTACTGGCGTGGATCTGCCCAGTCGGAATAGAAATTCGGATCCTGTTCGGGCGTCGGGGCGTCGGACGTCAGGTCGTCGAGCGCCTCGCGGATCGCACCTTTACCGATCCGTTTGACGAATGAGACAAAACGCTCGTCCTTGTCCCGTTTGGTCAGGTACATCCCCGTAATCCGATCGAGGGCATCGGGAACCCGTTTCGACGGAATCGCGACGATCGGCAATCCATACGAGCCGCCGTTTTCTTCCCATTGGCCTCCCAGGACAACCTGGAAGTGGGGGACTTTATAGCCCTGGAACGTGCGGCTGACACCGTAAAAGCCAATGTCTGCCACATGATGCTGGCCGCAACTATTAAAGCACCCGCTGACTTTGATATGCAGATCCTGAATCGCCTGGTCCATCTGAAAGCTTTTCTCAGCGAGCCGAGTTCGCAACTCACCCGCGAGGCCCCGGGACGAGGAGATGCCCAGCTTGCAGGTGTCGGTGCCGGGGCAGGTCACGATGTCCAAAATGTTGCTGGCACCCGGTTCGCTAAGGCCGACCTTATCCAGTGCCGCGTAAAGGGCTGGCACGTCAGCCTTGCTGACCCACCGGATCACAAAGTTTTGCTCGACGGTCGTGCGCACCGTGTCGTTGGTGAACTCGCGCACGATATCCGCCAGGCTGCGCGTTTGATCCGCGGTCAAGTCTCCCAGCGGCAGCGCAACAGTGACGGTCACGTAACCGGGTTGCCGTTGTTCCCGCAGGTTGGTCTTCAACCAGTGGGCGTACCGTTGGTCACCGGTGGTATCTTCCGGTAACTCGCCGGGCGGTCGTTTCGCCGACTCGCAGTCCTGATCGACACCGGGCAGGTATTCGGTCCAGCGCGGGTCTTCCTTCAGGCCGGCCCGTTCTTCCCGCACCTCGGCGGTAAATTTTTCCATCCCCCATTTTTCGATGAGGAACTTCATGCGGGCGCGGCTTCGCATTTTCTTTTCGCCGTGCCGACCAAAGACCCGGGCGATGGCCTGTGCGATTGGGAGCAATTCTTCGGGCGGAAGGAACTCGTCAAACAGTTTGGCTTGGCGAGGCACGGCGCCAAGTCCGCCGCCAACGACCAGGCGAAAGCCGCGTTGCAACTGGCCGTCGATTTCCCGAGTCTCCGCGATCAAGCCCATGTCATGCATCGCCGCTAGTCCGCAGGCGTGCTGTGCGCATCCACTGAAAGACGGCTTGAACTTGCGACCAAAATTCTGGGCGTCCGGGTGGCCCAGCAGGAATTGGGTCAAGGCGTCGGCATACGGCGTGACATCGAACGCTTCGTCGGGGCAAACCCCGGCAAATGGGCACCCGCAGATATTCCGGACGGAATTGCCGCAGGCTTCCCGCGTTGTGATGCCGACCGCCGCAAGACGCCGCATCAGCGATGGCGTATCTTCAATGTGGATGAAGTGCAGTTGGAAGTCCTGCCGCGTCGTAATGTGCACAATGCCGTCGGAATATTCCTCGGCCAGTTCCGCCATCACGTCGAGCTGTCGGGCATTGACCCCACCATAGGGGATCTTGATCCGCTGCATCCCCGGAGCGTCCCAAGCCGTGTGCGGTCCTTTGGTCTGCTTGTCCGCAAATGCTAGCGTTTGGCTTTGGCTGCCGTCGTGGCGCTGCCCGTTATCGTAACGTTGCCCGTAGGTACCACGCCGGAGTCGTGTTTCGGCAAACACCTTCTCGTCGACTTTGTCCTGCTGGCGCAGCTCGATTTCGGTCTCGAAGGTGTCGATCTCCTCTGCGTGTTGCGCGGAGATTTGACCGTCGAGCAGGTCTTTCCAAAGTCCGTTACTAGCCTTCATTTGTGGCTCCCATGGCCCAGTTTTGCGAGACGTCTGCAGCTTATCAGAACCCGGTTCGGCAGGCAATTGCGGCGAATCTGCTCCCGGTCATCGTGTGCATCGCCAGTCCGCCGATGGACGTACA
>JAUIHJ010000142.1 GCA_030432015.1 bacterium | reverse complement strand
ACGCCTGATCAATCGTGTCGATTGCGTCGCGGACCCATAACCGGAAGTCGGTCGAGACCTGGTCATTGCGACTGCGACCGGTATGAAGTTTCCGCCCCACATCGCCCAGCCGCTCGATCAGGGCCTGTTCAATGTGCATATGAATGTCTTCGAGCTCAATTCGCAGCTCAAATCGGTTCTCCGCAATTTCCTCGCGGATTTCTAACAGTGCGGCCTCGATTTGCTGCTGCTCTTCGGCAGTGATGATGTTCTGAGCGGCCAGCATCTGGCTGTGCGCAATCGACCCCCGGATGTCCTGCGTGTACAGGCGATGGTCAAAGCTGACGCTTTCGGTGAACTGCTCGACACGCTGATCGGTCGCAACACCAAATACACCAGATCGAGAGGGAGTGGCCAACGTTGGTTGCCTTTGATCGCTTCAGGGTGCCTGAAATAGAGGAAACGCACAACCTATTCATGCTAAATGCCTTACATCAAGGTGTCAACGAGCGGTTTACCACGCTGCGCAATTATTAGGCAGTGTGTGTCGATTCTGTGGCTCGCTCCGATTCCGGTCGTATCGATGGGGACGGTTGCCGCGATCGACGTCCAGGCGCGCGGGCGCAGCGAGGGACCCTTGAAGCCGGGGTGCGACGGTGTTAATGTCGAGAGATTTTAGACACAAAATCCAGCTCAGCCGTCGCCCAGCCCCCAGTTTTCCGCCCGAAGGAACATCCGTGCCCCGTCGCAACGACATCAAAAAGATTCTCCTGATCGGCTCTGGTCCGATTGTCATCGGCCAAGCCTGCGAATTCGATTATTCCGGCACCCAAGCCTGCAAAGCATTACGCGAGGAAGGCTATGAGGTCGTCCTGGTTAATTCGAATCCGGCCACCATTATGACCGATCCGAATACGGCCGATCGGACCTATATCGAGCCGCTGACCTGGGAGATTGCGGAGAAAGTGATCGCGCGGGAGCGCCCCGACGCCCTATTGCCGACGCTGGGAGGCCAGACGGCATTGAATCTGGCGATGGAACTGGAGCAGCAGGGCGTCCTGGAGGCTTACGGCGTGGAGATGATCGGTGCGGACGCCCGGGTCATCGCCAAGGCGGAAGAGCGTGAGCAATTTAAGGCCGCGATGCACAAGATCGGGTTGGACGTCTGTCGCGGCGAGACGGTGCATACCATCGAAGAGGCCCGCCGCGTACTGGATAAGATCGGCTGCCCCTGCGTGGTCCGCCCAAGCTTTACGATGGGCGGATCCGGCTCCGCGATCGCCTACAACCGGGGCGAGTTTGACGTCCTCGTGCGTCGCGGGCTCGATCAATCACCCGTCAAGGAGGTCTTGATCGAAGAGTCTGTCATCGGTTGGAAAGAATATGAGATGGAGGTGATGCGCGATCAGGATGACAACGTGGTCATTATCTGCGCCATCGAAAACTTCGATCCCTGCGGCGTTCACACCGGCGACTCGATTACCGTGGCCCCCGCTCAGACGCTGAGCGACAAGGAATACCAACGGCTCCGCGATGCGAGCCTGGCCGTGATCCGCGAGATCGGCGTCGAAACGGGTGGCTCGAACATCCAGTTTGCGACCAACCCCACCGATGGCCGGATGATCGTGATCGAGATGAATCCGCGCGTCAGCCGATCGAGTGCGCTGGCCTCGAAAGCCACCGGCTTCCCGATCGCCAAGATTGCCGCCAAGCTGGCGGTTGGATATCGGCTGCATGAACTGCGCAACGATATCACACGCAAGACGACGGCCTGTTTCGAGCCGACCATTGATTATGTTGTTACCAAGATCCCGCGTTTCGCCTTCGAAAAATTTCCCGAGGCCGATGCGACTTTGACCACGCAGATGAAGAGCGTGGGCGAGACGATGGCGATCGGGCGCACGTTCAAGGAGTCGTTTCAAAAGGCCCTGCGCGGCCTGGAAGTCGGCAGCTTTGGTTTTGGTTGCGATGGCAAAGATCTGTGGGGGACGCCGTCGCAGCCGTCGAGCGACGACATTCGAGCCAAGCTATCGACCCCCAACGAAGAACGGGTCTGGTATGTGCGGTACGCGATTAAGAGCGGCATGTCGTGCGAAGAAATTCATGCGTTGTCCGCCATCGACCCATGGTTTTTGGACCAGCTGGCCGAACTTGTCGAATTTGAAGAAGAACTCGCCCAGCACGGCGATATCAACAACATCTCTGACGCTCAGCTCCGTCGCGCCAAGCAACTCGGCTACTCGGACCGGCAACTGGCCACCCTGTGGAATGGTAATGAAATGGAGATTCGCGGGCAGCGCAAGGAGCGCGGCGTGCGTGCGGTCTTCAAGTCCGTGGACACTTGCGCCGCCGAATTCGAAGCGTACACGCCCTACTACTATTCTTCATATGAAGATGAAGACGAAACGCCGCCCAAGCAGGATCGCAAGCGGATCATGATCTTGGGTGGCGGCCCCAACCGGATCGGGCAGGGGATCGAGTTTGACTATTGCTGCTGCCATGCCAGTTTCGCGCTCCGCGAGATGGGCATCGAGTCGATCATGGTCAACTCGAATCCAGAAACCGTCAGCACGGATTACGATACCAGCGACCTGTTGTTTTTCGAGCCGCTGACGGCCGAAGACGTGTTGAACATTTTCGACTCCATGCAGCCCGACGGCGTGATTGTTCAATTTGGCGGACAAACGCCGTTGAATCTGGCCCGGGCGTTACGCACGGCGGGGGTCCCGATCATTGGAACCAGCGTCGACACCATCGAAGATGCGGAAGATCGCGAGAAATTTCAACAGCTTCTCATCGAGTTGGGTCTCAAGCAGCCGGCCAACGGAATTGCCAAGAACATGAACGAGGCGCACGACGAGGCGGCCAAGGTCGGCTTCCCGGCCATCGTCCGACCCAGTTTTGTACTCGGCGGCCGGGCCATGGAAATCTGTTACGACAACCAGCAATTCGAAGGCTTTGTCGCGGCCGCGTTCCTGGCGTCGCAAGGGCAGCCCGTGTTGATCGATCGTTTCCTGGAAGACGCAACCGAAGTGGACGTGGATGCCATAAGTGATGGCAAGGACGTCGTCGTGATGGGAATCATGGAGCACATCGAGGAGGCGGGTGTTCATTCGGGTGATTCGGCGTGTGCCATCCCGCCGTACAGCCTGCCCGGTCCGGTGGTCGACGAAATTCGCCGCGCCACGCACGCGATGGCGCGGCGTTTGAAGGTCGTCGGCCTGATGAACGTCCAATTTGCCGTCAAACGCGAAGAGGGGGCGACAAACGTCTATGTGCTGGAAGTCAATCCACGCGCCAGCCGCACCGTCCCGTTTGTTGCCAAAGCGACCGGCCTGCCTGTGGCCAAGATTGCCGCGAAGGTGATGGCAGGCGCGACGCTTGCCGAACTGGGCATCACGCGCGAGCCCATCCCGTCGCACGTATCGGTCAAGGAAAGCGTGTTTCCCTTCCGCAAGTTTGTCGGTGTGGACATTGTGCTGGGACCGGAAATGCGCAGCACGGGCGAAGTCATGGGAATCAGCGAACGATTCTCGATCGCCTTCGCCAAGGCGCAGTTGGCCAGCGGCGTTGTCTTGCCCGAGTCCGGCAGGATCTTCATTAGTGTGGCACGCCGCCACAAAGACCAGATCGTCGACCTGGCGCGTCGGCTGACGGCCATGGGCTACCAGTTGCTGGCCACCAGCGGCACCGCAAAGCGACTGGGCGAAGAGGGGATTCCCGTCGAGCCTGTCAAGAAGCTGGCCGAAGGACATCCGAATCTCATCGATCATTTGAAGAACGAAGAGGTGTCACTGATCCTCAACACACCCAACGGCAAGGGTGCGCGAACCGACGAAGGCAAGATTCGAGCCGCATCCGTCCAACATGGCGTGCCCTGTATCACGACCATCCAGGCCGCCGAAGCAGCTGTCAAGGCGATGGAGGCCCTCCGCCAAGAGGGGATGAATGTGCAGTCGCTGCAGGAACGGTTTCCCGCGGCACCCGCTGCCGGTGTCGTGCCAGAAATCAACCAAGGAACGGCCAAGAAATAGGTGTTCGACGTTTCCGTAGCGCCCGTCGCTGAACGGCGGACGTCCATGCCCTGGCGAGCGTCGTTACGACAGGGATTCTTCGACCGATGCTAGGGTTGCAGTCGCATGTGGTCATCGCGCCTCTTTTGGAAACTGTTCGTCGCCTACGCGGCGCTCACGCTGGTCGCCACGATCACGTTCGTGATGGTGGTGTCACGTTGGCAGGAAGCCCAAATCGTCGATCAGGTGAACATGCGATTGAGCAGCTCGGCCGTGTTGGCGCGGAGCGATGTTCAGCCGCTGTGGGCCGACGGTGCGACCGAAGCGCTGCAATCGCATGTGCGGCAACTGGGAAAGGCGATCGACACCCGGATTACCTTGATTGCCAGCGACGGTGTCGTCCTGGCCGACTCGGACCGCGTCGACCTCCGGCAAGTTGCCGTCATGGAGAATCATCTGGATCGTCATGAGTTGGTGCAGGCCGCCGAACAAGGGTGGGGCGCCTCCGCTCGTCGCAGCCCGACGTTGGGTGAACCGATGCTCTATTACGCTCTGAGCGCCAATGGTCCCGATGGCGCGCCCGTGGGATTCGTTCGGACGGCCTTGGCGACCACGAAAGTCCAACAAAGCGTGGCCGCCATCGAGCGACTCGTTTGGCTGTTGGCCATGTTCGTCAATGCCGGCGTGGGGGTGATCACCTACGCTGTGGTCGCCCGTATTTTGCGACCGATCGCCACGTTGACCAAGGCCGCCGAAGCGATCGCTGCAGGGGATGACGACCACCCGGTCGCCGTCCTCAGCCGCGATGAATTTGGCGAACTGGCGAGATCGTTCAACCGCATGCAACAGCAGCTGCGGAACCGCGAAAAGGAGTTGCTGACCAGCAGCCAGCGGCTGACGGCGGTCCTGGAAGGGATGGCCGATGGCGTGATCGCCGTCGACGATCGAGATCATGTCGTCTTGGCCAACGCCGCCGCCGGGCGCCTCCTGGGGTTTCGGCCGCAGCGTGCCGCAGGCAGGCCGTTGCTGGAAAGCGTCAGGAGCCACCTGTTGAGCCAAGCCGTTGCGGATGCCCGGGGCGTCGCCGGTATTCGTCGAACGGAAATCGAGTTCGGTGACCCGGACCCGCGTTCGATCTCCGTGAGCTCAATCCGGCTGCCCGGCGAACCGACCTCGCTGGTTGTCCAGGTCTTTCATGATGTCACCGAATTGCGGCGACTCGAGTCGTTACGCCAGGAATTCGTGGCCAATGTTTCTCACGAATTGAAGACGCCGCTCAGCTCCATCAAGGCCTATGCAGAGACACTGCGTGAAGGGGCCATCCACGATGCGAATAACAACGTCCGCTTTATCGAACGTATTGAAGAGCAATCCGAGCGACTGCACCAGTTGATTCTGGACTTGATCAGCTTGGCCAAGATCGAGTCGGGACAACAGGCATTCGACATCGTGTCCGTCCGGATGACCGAAGTGGTGCAATCCTGCATCGCGGCGTGCCAGCCCGTGGCAGATGCCAAGCAGGTCGCTCTGGTCCAGCAGCCCGCCGCGAAATCACTCCTGGTCCGGGCCGACGAAGAGGGTGTCAAACAGATTCTTAGCAACCTCGTCGATAACGCGATTAAATACACGCCCAGCGGCGGCCAGGTGACGATTTCGTGGCGCGCCGAAGGCCCGATGGCCGTGCTCGATGTCCGCGACACGGGCGTGGGGATCGCCCCCAAGCATCTGCCGCGGCTGTTTGAACGCTTCTTCCGTGTCGATAAGGCGCGGTCCCGGGAACTTGGGGGGACCGGATTGGGCCTGGCCATTGTCAAACACCTGTCGCAGTCCTTCGGCGGTTCCGTAAGCGTCGATAGCCAACTTGGACGGGGGAGCGTGTTTACTGTGAAGCTGCCGCTGTCAGACTGAGCACGGTCCGACGTCGCCGCGACCTTCGCACCAGCCCGGAATTCACGCGGGCTTCATTGCCTCTTCACCGAATCTTATTAATAATTTGACCAGAATGAGAGGCTCATGCCGCGATGCTTGGCGTCGCTCACCGGTCGGGCCCAGACGCCCCGTTCGGCAGGCTGCAACCGGTCCAACATCATCGTGGAAAGATGTGGCTGCCTTCCATCCTCCAACAATGCAACGCGCTCCGTGTCAATGATTGCGTTTTGTCGTCCTGGGTCGCTCGGTTGGTCCGCTGGACCTGGCCGGACGGGCGAATCATCGGACGGGGACGAAGACGCGCCTCATCCAGACCAACCGATCAAGGGCCGAACTAGGGCGATGAGCAAACACTTGGAACGCGACCTGGAGGAGCTCGAGCATGAGCTGCTGATGCAGTCGTCGCATGTCGAGGTCATGATCGAGAAAGCAAGTCGCGCGTTACGCGAATTGCGTCCCGACGTGGCCGCCGAAGTGATCGCCAGCGATTCCGTTGTTAATGCGCGCGAAGTGCGTATCGAAGAGCATTGCTTGAAAATTCTGGCCCTGCATCAGCCCGTCGCGGTCGATCTGCGGCGCACCGCCACGATCTTGAAGATCAATAACGACCTGGAGCGGATCGCGGATCTGGCCGTGAATATCGCCGAACGGGCTCAGAGTTTAGCCGAACATCACGAGTTCATGATTCCGCCTCAGCTGGAACGAATGACACGTGCGGCGATTGCCATGGTCCGAATGTCTCTGGACGCGTTCGTCGAACAGGATGTGCAGCGAGCTCGTCAAGTTGGTCAGGCTGATGACGAAGTGGACACGTTGAATCGCAACGTCATCGGCGAGTTGTATGAAGTCATGCGAACGCGGCCGGAGATGGTCGAAGCAGCCTTGCACTTCTTTTCGGCTTCGCGTCACGTTGAACGCATCGCCGACCACGCGACGAATATTGCCGAAGATGTGATCTACCTGGTAGAAGGCGAAATCGCCCGTCACCGCCACGACCACACACCCACTGGAATTGATTGCTGACAGGATGCCCAAACCACACGTCTTAATCGTCGAAGATGATCGATCGTTGCTGGAAGTGTTGGCATACAACATCGAGCAAGCGGGCTATGAGGTTACCGTTGCGCACGATGGCCAGGACGGCCTGAATCAGGCCCAACATAAGAACCCCGACCTGATCGTCCTTGACCTGATGCTTCCGGTCATGGATGGACTGGAAGTTTGCCGGCGCCTGCGGGGTAGCTCGGTGACACGCGACACGCTGGTGCTGATGCTGACCGCGAAGTCGGAAGAGGTCGATCAGATGGTCGGACTGGCCATGGGGGCCGATGACTATGTTACCAAGCCGTTTAGCGTGCGAGTTCTGACCGAACGTATCAAAGCCCTGTTGCGACGCAAGAACCGACAGCCCGAAAAGGATCACGCGGTCTCCCAGCAGGGGATTGTGGTCGACCGGTTGCGTCACTTCGCATCGGCTGACGGCGCGCAATTGGAACTCACCCGAACGGAGTTCGCGCTGCTGGATACACTGATCCGTCAGCCGGGGCGGGCTTTTTCTCGCGCGGATCTACTCGATGCCGCATTCGATGACACGCTGGTGCTGGAGAGGACCATCGATGTTCACATCCGTGCTCTCCGAAAAAAGCTCGGGCAGGCCGCATCGCTGATCGAAACCGTTCGCGGAGTTGGCTATCGGTTTCACGATCCAGCCATGAACCTTCCGCTGGAATCGTAGTTGCACGGCGGCTTCCTTGTCTTCACGGCCGACGCTAACCGAGCCACTGGCTCACCGCTGCCACCCCCCAGGCTTCACTGGCAACGGCCAGCGTCAAGATGCTCGCCAACGCCAGGATGGCCACCCAACGGAGCATCTCAAGTTCCAACGATAAGTGGTGATGCTTGGCATACATGTCACACCTCCCTTCGGCCGATCGTGCACTTGAACTTTGCCGCAGCGTACCTACCTGATTCGCAGTGGATCAGCGCTCCACCACCACGGCAAGGCCGCAAAATCTGTGCCAAAAGTAATCTGAAGCCGCTTGCCGCTGTCCGGAACCGAAATTAGGGCGTGACGCACCATGTCCGTGTTTCTTGGCAGTGACCCCATCGCCCGTTTTACGGTGCGAAACCGCACGCCGCCGCTGGGGCCAGACCGGCCAGGTCCATCCGGCTGGCTGACCGCCGCCGGGACCGCCCTCGTTGATCGTCAGGTGAGCCGGAATGACCGGCACTACCCGCCGAATTCCCCATCCGATATGATTGGCTGGGTCGTCGGCTGGTCCACTGGTTGGCCCCCAAAAACGACGCCATCATCGGCACAACAAGAATCGGAAAAAGGGAGAATTTGATGAGCTTGGTTGGAAAACCTGCTCCCGCCTGGAGCGGTGCGGCATATGTAAACGGCGAAAACAAGACGATTAGCAACGAGGACTACAGCGGCAAGTGGTACGTCTTGTACTGGTATCCGCTGGACTTCACCTTTGTTTGTCCGACCGAAATCAAGTCGTTCCAGGAGCTGCTGGACGATTTTGCCGATGACGGCGTCGCAGTGATCGGTGCAAGTACCGATTCGTTCTACAGCCATAACGCCTGGTTTGCGGATCGCGAGACATTTCCCAACGAAATCACCCACCCGGTTATCGGCGATACGAACCATGCCGTCTCCAAGGCCTTTGGCGTCTTGAAGAAGGATGCCGGCATTGCCTACCGTGCCACCGTCATCGTCGACGACAAGGGAACCGTGCGTTCGGTCGCGATCAACGACCTGTCCGCTGGCCGCAGTCCCAAGGAAGTGCTCCGCACCGTCCAGGCATTGCAAAGCGGTGGTCTATGTGGTGCCGACTGGAGCAAGGGCGAAACATTCGTCGGATAATCATGAGTCGACTTGAGATCTTAGACCGCGACAGTTGGCGCGACTTCCTGGCCGCGCCGACTGCCGTGTTGATGTTGGGCAAAACGGACTGCCCGGCGTGTCTGGCCTGGACGGACGAGCTGAGCCAGTTTCTTGCCGATGACCAGCGTTGGACTGAGACGCGATTCGGAAAGCTGGAATTGGACCGACCAGGATTGGGCGCGTTCAAGAAAGAAAACCCCTGGCTCAGCGAGTTGGACGACTTGCCTTACACGATCGTCTATGTCGGCGGCGAAAAGAAAAAGGAATTTCTCGGGGGTGGAGTCGACCGCTTAGTCAACCGTCTGCAACGCGTGCTCGAGAGCTGAGGAGCTCCTGGAAGCACGAACGTCAGTGACAGCAGGCAGTGCCGCCGAGCGACGCAAATTCATACGAGTGCACTCGGGAGTATCCACCGGATGGCTGACACGTTCAACTCGATTCAGTTGGGAGATTGTATCGAGGGGATGAATTCGTTGCCGGAGGGAAGCGTTGATTTGGCGTTTGCCGATCCACCCTTCAATATTGGATACGACTACGACGTCTATCAGGATTCACTGGAGTCTGACCGTTACGTCGCGTGGTCTCGCGATTGGATCGGAGCCGTCCACCGCGTGCTCAAGCCCAACGGAACTTTCTGGCTAGCCATCGGTGATGAGTTTGCCGCCGAGTTGAAGATTGCCAGCCAGCAGGCAGGATTTCATTGTCGCAGCTGGGTCGTTTGGTACTACACGTTCGGCGTCAATTGTGCGATGAAATTCAGTCGCTCGCACGCCCACATCTTTCACTTCGTCAAGGATCCGCAAGACTTTACTTTTCGCAACGGGTTACCGGACAAGGGCACGGGTGAACTGGACGCGACCGATCGATTCAATCGCATCCCTTCCGCACGACAATTGGTTTACAACGACAAGCGGGCGAATTCCAAAGGCCGGCTACCCGATGACACCTGGATTATTCGGCCAGGCGATGCGGCCGGGGTGCTGAGTGTCGATCCGGAAGGCTGGTCGCCCGGCCAAATTGTGGTGCCGTCGGAGCGGGATGACACGTTCACTTTGCGTCCGCAGGATCTGAGCCAGTGTTTTCGCGAAGACGAAGACACCTGGTACTTTCCCCGCGTGGCCGGAACGTTCAAGGAGCGGAAAGGATTTCACGGCTGCCAGATGCCGGAACAGCTACTTGGTCGTATTATCCGGACCTGCTCCAATGAAGGCGAACTCGTGATGGATCCGTTCTCCGGCAGTGCCACGACACTGGCTGTCGCCAAGAAACTCGGTCGTCGGTTCATCGGTTTCGAGATTTCCGAGGAATACGTCCGACACGGCGAAGCCCGCGTGGCAGCGGTTCGCAGCGGCGACCGTTTGGACGGGTCCCCCGAGCCACTGGTCAGCGCACCGACCACGGCCTCCCGCAATGGGACGAAAAAGGATGAGTTGCCGGTCCCGGCCACTGCCCGATCAGCGCGTCAAACGGAGCTCTTTAACGAAGGCGGAAAACGGGCCAACGGCAAGACCACAGTCCGCCAGAAGCGTGGTGCGAAGGGGCGGCGCAGCGAGGATGGCGAGACCCTGGCCACAACGGCGACCGATTCGGTCTACGACGAGATTCAACTTGATCTCACGCTACGCGGTGTCTTGGCGGCGTTCGAACTAACGCACGATGGGTATTCGATCGATCGTGTCGTCGCGGATCCGGAGGTCAATGCACAGTTCCGCGCCGCCTGCCAGCGTCTGGGGGTGCTTGGCGGTGCGGAGACTTGGAACCGGATGCTCTTTCGCCTGCGTGCGGCGGGTAAACTGGCTCACCTCCCCACGACCCAGCGGACGGCCATCACGTGGGAGTCGTGCGACCCCTATGTTTTCGGCAGTGAAATCGCCCTGCAGCAGATGCTGGACCGCAAAGATGTCAGCAGCCTGGAGCAAGTCCTTTGCAATCCGAACCTCGCCGCGGAATTTGACGACTGCGCGATGAGCTTCGCGCCCGGGTATACGCCTTTGGAATATCGTTGGGCCGCGATCAAGTTGCGCAATGCCGCGGGCCAGGCACGGAGCCGAGGGGCGGTTTTGGAAGCACCCGCACGACTGGGAAAGAAACAGTCGCTGTCCGAACTCGACCTCGATCAGATACCCACGGAGCCCGGCATCTATTTGCTCAGCGCCGAAGGGTCGGGTCGTTTGTATGTCGGTGAAACGCTCAACCTGCGTGACCGCCTCGCACACCAGTTTTCCCGCCAGAATCGCAAGACCTGGAAGAAGCATTCGAGTTTGAAAGCACTGCGAATCCAAACCTACCTGACGTGTCACGAACCGGCCGATGCCCTCGCGTGGCAATCGTGCCTGGTGCGCAAATACAAGCCGCGCTTGAATCTTCACGCGCTGTTGTAGGCGACGGCTCCGCCTGCTGTTGCGTGAGGGTGCCCCGGCGTTCAACCCCGCGGGGTCATTTCGGACTCGGATCCAATGGTCGTGGAATTCGATACCGCGATGCACGTCGATGGCCGGCATGTGGCAAGAAATGCAGTTGTCTTGGGGCGAAACGGGGCAGGGCGTTGACGCGGGATCGCCATGGCAGTCGAGGCACCGTTGCACGTAATGAACTGGGTCACGCGAAACCGTCTCGTGCGGATCGTGGCAGGTTGAACAGCGTAAGTCCTGGCTGCCGGTAAAACATTTCGACTGGATCAAACCCGCTGGTTGGAATCGCACATTTTGAATAATGTTGGGCGATAGGTCGCTGGCCGGTTTGTCGGCCGGCAACCGATGGCAGCGGCCGCACAGGGCGATTTCTTCCGCCGCCGATTGCCTCAATAAGTCGGCATAGCCGCTGCGATCCTCGGCGGTGGCGTCGTCGAGCATCGCGGTGACATGTTCGCCACCTGGACCGTGGCAACTCTGACAGCCGACGTTGGAATGGATTTCGACAAGCTGGTGGCCGCGGATTTCAGACGTCACGGTGTGGCAACCGATGCAGCCAGTCAGGGTGTCGCCGCGGATCACCTTTCCAAATAGTTCGACTTCCTGATCTGCGATGGCACCTGCATGCCCCGGTGTCAGGTCGAGCTCCCAATCGTCGCCTCGACGATAAAGCGAGACGCGATGTTCAATTCCCACGGTATCCCCAAGCCCGTCAGGCAGTAGCGAAAGAAACGAAACCGCGTGCTGCCCGGAACCCAAGGCAAAATCCAACGGAAACCGGCTTTCACCAAGGTGCGATGGTATCGACACGCCCAGGGTGTTCTCGTCGTCGAGATCGTATTGATAGGTCAGCCGACGTTCGGAATCGACGAAGGTTCGTCCAGCAAGTTGTCGAGCGAAGGGCCAAGTTCCGCTGGGCCGAAACGTGTCCGCATGACCGTTCTGCTGGTGCGTGGTCGCGCGTTCGGAGTGACATTCCGCACAGCGGCTGTCGTCAACAAATTCACGTGCCGCGACTGGAAATGCGTCGACCAGGTGAGCCTTCGTCCCCGATTGCCTCGGCCACCAGATCCAAGCCAGCACGACGGCGAGGCAACATGTTACCAAGATGATCGATAACAGAATTTGGCGTGTGCTGCGCATAAATGGTCGTGTCTCGGTAACGGCTCGTGAGCGACGTCGGTGCCAACAGGCAGTATACCGAGGTGGCCGACGATTATAGAATAGAGAGCCTTCCACAACTCCCTTAGGTCGCCATGGAGTCGGTCGAACGCGTGATGTCTTCGGGTCAGTTATGTTACCGTCTTAGCGTCGCGGCGTGCATGTCGCTGCCGATTCTTCTTGCGGGTTGCCGATCCGAGGTGTCGAGATCGAAATCACCCGGCAGCACTGTGGTGACGGTAGCACCGGAATCGGCCACACTGGCGATCGAGCGGCAAAAGTATATCTGGGACATTGAACACACGGCTTTCGAGCTTGAGAAAAAGTTCGGCAAGGCTTTGATCGCCGCACTTCGTCGCGGCGACATGGCAGCCCTCGAGGGATTCTGTCGCTCCGGGTGTACCGCTGAGGTGCCGGATCCCGCACGCGAAACCCGCCTCGACCGCGGCTACCTTCGCCAATTTCGCACGGGCGGCCCGGCACGATCCGCCACGGCGACGTTGCTGGCGCGTCATCTGCATGGTTACGTCGCGGATTTCTCGACGATCGAAAAAATGACCTGCCGGGTGCTCGACCTGCACGCCGAGAACGACATCCCCGAAAGTGG